>JAAWCL010000110.1 GCA_022793235.1 Bacilli bacterium
AGTAAATGTAGAGGTGAATGGAGTAGAACTAGATAAGAGTAGTGCAACAGTAAAACTAACAAACTCTCTACAATTAAATGCCACCATAACACCTGCTTTTACAACAGGAGATAGAAATCTTACTTGGACAAGTAGTGATCCAAGAATTGCAACCGTTACCAATACAGGGTTAGTTGAAACTAAAGGAGTAGGAACAACTACAATTACAGCGACAGCTCCAAATGGAAAGAGTGCTTCAGCAAGTATCAAAGTAGAAGTAGATAACCCAAATATAGCAGGAGCTTATACTTATAATGAGACAACCTGTCCGACAGGAAAAGAGGACACATGTGAAATAAATACATGTTTATTAAATAAAACAGCAAGTTCTTGTCCAGCAGGAACAGCAATCATTTATAAAGTAAATGATACAACGACTCAAGATTTTCACGTATTGAAAGATAATGGAAATACTCTTACATTAATTTCTACTCAACCAATTGTAACAGGTATTCCCTGGAATACATCTGGTAATAATGCTGATGGACCATTAACCGTTTTATCATCATTAGAAAATGCCACAAATAACTGGATAAATGTACCACAAATAACATATAATGGAACAACTTATGGAAGTAATAGTTGTGATTCTTATAACGTATGCTCAAATAACATATATTCAATGGGAAATCGTACAGCAAGAGCAAGATTACTTACAGTACAAGAAGCAAGTAGTGTAGGATGTACAGATACAAGTAATTCTTGTCCAAGTTGGCTATACAGAAAAAACAGTGTAGGATATTGGACTATGTCAGCTGTAGACTATAATTCAGAATATGCATGGTACGTAACAGGAGATCAAAATGGAGGAAGTCACTATGCTATATATTTTGATGCTCGTGTGCAACTTGATAGTATGGACACACATGCTGTAATAGAAATTAGTAAATAAATTTGATATTTAAATTTCTTTTTATTAATATTAAGTGTAGTTAATCTTTTAAAATAGATTAGCTATTTTCCTGTTTTATACACTATAATTAAAGAGTAGTATTAAGTGATTTAAAGTTTATTTAGATAAAGAAAAAATTTTTAGTACTACATGATAGCAGTATCATTTATGGTGATTTTATTTACTTTATTTTTGCACCAGTTCCTTGGACATACCATGGTGGAGATTATCGTTCTGGTAAGATCACAGGTTGTTTCGCATTTTCTCGCGATACAGCTACAGTAATTAATAACAATGGAAGTCGGTTAAAAGAAATACTATAATACAATGTATGTTTTAACTATTAGTATATAATAGAGAACAGAATAGAATTATAGATATATAAATAAAATGAATAAATGTGCTTTTACGGTGATGATTGCTACTTAGTAAATAAAACATTTACTTGGCCTGTATACGGGGCCACTTGGTATTATGGAACGATAGCTGGCATTTTCTGCTTGCGAACATCAATAGGAGAAAAAAATAGAGATGATGGAAGTCGGTTCAATACTTACTCACTATAATATAGAATAGTTTAAAATAACTAGAAGTTATATAAAACATGATAGTATAGAAAAAAACAATTACCCATAATAGACCAATAAAAATAATGAAATTTTATAGTATTTTTATTGAATCTATGTTATAATCTTAGAAGTTTATATGAAATAGGTGAGGTGTTTTTATGAAAAAGAGAAATATTGCAATAATAGCCCATGTTGACCATGGAAAAACAACATTAGTAGATGAAATATTAAAGACTTCTGGGATGTTTAGAGAAAATGAAGATGTAAGTAATGTTTCTATGGATTCAAACCAAATAGAAAAAGAAAGAGGAATAACTATACTTGCTAAAACAACAGCCCTTGATTACAAAGAACATAGAATTAATATTTTAGATACTCCAGGTCATGCAGATTTTGGTGGAGAAGTAGAACGTATTATGAACATGGTAGATGGTGTTGTTTTAGTAGTGGATGCCTATGAAGGAACAATGCCACAAACAAGATTTGTTTTGAAAAAAGCCTTTGAAGCGAAAGTAAAACCAATCGTGGTAATTAATAAGGTGGATAAACCAAGTGCAAGATGTAGTCAGGTACTGGATGAAATACTTGATTTATTTATAGAACTTGGAGCTGATGACTCTCAACTTGATTTCAAAGTAGTGTATGCTTCTGCTTTAAATGGTACTTGCTCTCTGAGCGATGATATAAATACACAGACTTCTGGATTTGAAGAACTCCTAGATTTAATACTATCAGAAATTCCATCACCAAATGGAGAAGAAAAAGAAGTTTTACAATTTCAACCAGCTCTTTTAGATTACAACGAATTTGTAGGTAGAATTGGAATAGGTAGAGTACAAAATGGACAAATCAAAGTGGGGCAAATGGTGAGTTGTTGCAGACTGGATGGTTCTATAAAACAATTTAGAGTTCAAAAATTATTTGGTTTTTATGGATACAATAGGATAGAAATAGAAAGTGCAGAGGCTGGAGATATTATTGCGGTAGCAGGATTAAGTGATATATCTGTAGGAGAAACGCTATGTGAAGTAGGAAAAGAAAAGCCTCTTCCTAAATTACACATTGATGAGCCAACATTACAAATGACCTTTGGTACCAATACATCACCATTTGTAGGACGTGATGGAAAAATTGTTACAGCAAGAAAAATAGAAGAACGACTAAATAGAGAGATGCAAAAAGATGTCAGCCTAAAAGTAGAAAACTACACAAATGAATCATTCTTAGTCTCTGGTAGAGGAGAACTACATTTAGGAATCTTAATTGAAAATATGAGACGTGAAGGGTTTGAATTGGAAGTATCTAAACCACAAGTTATCATCAAAGAAGAAGATGGAATAAAAATGGAACCTTATGAAGAGTTACAAATTGATGTACCAGAAGAAGTAGTTGGAAGTGTAATTGAACAACTTGGCCTTCGTGGTGCAATTATGGATAGTATGAGCAATATAGAAAATCAAACAAGACTAATCTATACAGTACCTTCACGTGGATTGATCGGTTTTTCTACCATCTTTATGACCCTAACTAAGGGATATGGAATCATGAGTCATTCCTTTAAAGAGTATAGACCTATGACAAATGTAAATGTAGGAGAAAGAAAGCTAGGAGTATTAGTTTCTATGGAAAATGGAGCAGCTACCAGCTATTCTATTGGAAATTTGGAAGATAGAGGAATTATGTTTATAGAACCAGCTACAGAAGTATATGAAGGTATGATTATAGGAGAATGTAATCGAGAAAATGATTTAGCAGTAAATGTGGTAAAAGGGAAAAATTTAAGTAACGTACGTGCATCAGGTAGCGATCATACAGTTGTTTTAAAAAGACCAAGACCAATTAGTCTAGAATATGCCCTAGATTATATAAATTCAGATGAGCTAGTAGAAGTAACTCCGAACTTTGTTCGACTACGTAAAAAAATATTAAATACAGAAGAACGAAAAAAAATAGACTCACGTAAAAAAAGCGTAGCCTAATTAAAAATAATTTTTGAAAAATAACTAGATTTAGTTGTTTTTTTTTCTTTAATTTATTATAATTATATTAAGGTAGGGTGACATTTTAATGACAAAAAGAAGTAAAAAAGAGGCAGAAGACCTATTGCAAACACATGTACTAAATTTAAAAGAGATTAGACAAGCCGCTGAAAAAATGGCAAAAATAAAGTACAAAAGAACATCTGTATACATCAGTCTTCTGGGGATATTTTTAATCGTATTTGGTCTCATTTTTCCCAAATTTAAATCCTTATTTATAAAAGAAACAAAAAAAGATGCAATAGAGTATGCAACCAAAATAGAGAAAAATACAATTATATGTTTATCAGAATATATTGAAGAATCAAATACTTACAAAATTGCAACAAAAAGTACATATACCTTTGACTCTCTAGGTTTATCCAATAAAGAAAGTATAACTACTATTTCTATGGTAAATCAAAGTGATTTAACCTCATTACTGGCATTAAATAGTCGCTATAAAAGTTTATATCCAAACGCAAATGGAGTAATCAATTCAATATCTGTGAAAAATAATATTTTATATTTTAAACAGAATATCACAGATTATAATTTATTTGATATAAATAGTTATAATCCAGAAATTAATTATGTAAATAAAACAAATGTATTTGTCGGTAGAGAATCTATGGATACAGTAAAGAAAAAAGAAATCCTTCTAGGATCCTCTTGTAGTTAAAAGCCATTTAAGGCTTTTTTATATTTTTATAAATAAAAAAAGAGCCATTAGGCTGCTGTTTGTCTTCTAAGAGTTCTTATCTCTCTAGCTGTCAATCTCACTTTAGTACCGTCTTCTAATCGATAAACTTGTAAATTCAATTTTCTAGCTCTATTAGATGTATTTAAGGCATGAGAACGATCTCTTCCCTTTAAAGGCTTTTTTGCTGTAGCTTTTACTGCCATAATAGATTCCTCCTTTACTTGTAATTCATATGCATCTGCTTATTAACTCTATCATAAAATCCTAAATAAGTCAATTGAAAAAGCTTATATTGTATTATTTTCATCAGTAACTAACTCTTCTTTATGTAAAACCTTCACTTTATCATCATTGATCTCTAAATTTTTCTGTTGTTCCTTTCTAATTTGCTCCAAATCAAATTCTTTTTCTTTTAGATTACTTTGCATTTGATTAAGATTATTAAGAAGTTCCTGACACTCTGGAACATGATTAATATATTCTCTATATTCAGTTTTAAAATTATAAATCATTTCATCAAGAGAAAGAGAACACTTATGCAAAGTATCAGCCATCATATTTAACTCATTTAAACGTCCTAAAATTTCATGACTAAAATCTTCTACTGTAATTTTTCTATATCGTTTATACTGTTTTTGGAGTTTAGGTCTTAAAGCTCTTCTAAAAAAATACATATAAGCAAGTGTAGCCACAGTAACTTGTCTAGCACCAGAAGTATTAGGTAGCATCATACCAGCAGCTAACAACTGTAATAACCTTTTACTTTGATTATTTAGTACAGTAACAGTAGTTTCTATGCGTTCTTCTACTCTTTCAGAATTTGCAAGTTTTTCTTGTAAATTTTGTAAGAGTTTTTCTTGTTCGATTTGAAACTTTTGAAAATCTTCATTAAATACTTGAAGATTTTCAAATCCTTTTTTCATCAAGTCTATTTCCTTTTCATCATAAGAAATATCCTCCTCTTTATCCAATACATGTTCTTCAAACTTATCCTTTTTACTTTCTAATTCTGTTATTTTATCAGAAAGTAAGATGTAAAGTTCAGAATCCTTTAACTCATCAATGACAATACCTTTTCCTAATATATCCATATATTCATTTACAATATTCCGTAAATAATCATCATCATATCTAGAAATATTATCTAAATCAAGCTTTCTTTTTAACTCCTCGATTTTTAAAATGACAGAATTTAATTTATGAATTAATTCCTTCATATTCTCACTAGTATAAGTAGCATCCTCCTCATCCACCAAAGTATTATATTCATAAATTAACTTTTTTAAATCATAACGAATACTTCTTAGTTCATTTTCATAGGCCTCTATAAGTTTAATATTTGTTAAACGACTCAAATGATCTGATAAAAAATGCTCTTTTCTCTCTTTTTTTTCTTGATGAGAATGAAAAAGAAAACTGCCTGTAAAGATTGCAGAAGCATTTAAAAGGGGAGGAGTCCTTCTTTTTAAAGTGTAAGATTGCTTTTCTTTTTTTAATCCCTCATTTGCCTGAATATTTATGGCTTTATGTTCATGCCCTATATCTAAGTTAAAAGAAGAATAGTCTCTTTGTAATACAGACGACTGCTTTTGAGAATCTTGTTCTTTGGTATCAAAAACTGTATCATCATGTTTCTCTTCAAAAGAAAGGTTAGAAGATTTACTTTGAGAGAATGTATCTTCTATATCTTCCAAAAGAAGTATCTCATCTTGTTGCTCTTGCACCTCATCTTTTTTAGATGCATCTATAGGCAATTTTATAGAATCAAAAGAGGGTTTAGATTCTTGTGCATCATAACTTTCTTTTTGAAATTTTTTCTCTTCCTCTTTTTCTAATTTCAAAGTTTCAATTTCTACCAATAAATCCTTATTTTTATTCTCAAGTAATTGTTTTTCTTCTTTTTCATGCTTTTGATCAGTCTGTACGTTTTTCTCCTTCTTTTTACTAGGTGTGATGACTTCTAAAGTATTGGCAACTAAGAGTATAGGGATAATTTTAATAAATGTTTCTAAATCAATTCTTTTAATACTTTTTTGCTTTCTACTTTTTTTCTGTACTTTTTCAATCTCTTCTAATTTTTTCTTTTGATTTCTTGTAAGAATGAAAGTTCTTCTACGATCATTCTTTCCACCTTTGGCACCTATACTTTCATCCATAATATTCCCTCCAAAATGGTTATAATCCATATTATATTATCATAAAATAGTAAAGTTTAATACATTTTTCTTGACTTTAAAAGGATATAGGTGTAAATTTTTTTTAATATTTATGAGGAGGCGGTAGTATGAAAGTAAATATTTTTACTAATAGCATAATAAAGAACGATAATCTTTCTTTCCCTACATGCGCCTTCAATGTATTATAAAAATACCTAAAGTTTTTGGGTGTTTTTTGGTATAGGAGGTATATATGAATGAATCAAGTAAACTAATCACATTAATAGAAAATTTATCAATTATAAGCATAGAAAAGTTAATAAATATTTTAAATTATCTAAACAAAGAAGAAAAATTACAAGTAGAAAAAGCTTATGAATTTGCTTCTTTAAAACATCAAAATCAATATAGAAAAAGTGGAGACCCCTACATTACACATCCACTATCAGTAGCCTATATTTTATCTTATTTTTATAAAGCAGATAAAGACACAATAATCGCAAGCCTACTACATGATGTAGTAGAAGACACAAAAACATCTATTTTAGATATAGAAAGAATGTTTGGAAAAGAAGTGTCTATCTTAGTAGATGGTATAACAAAATTTGATTCTAAAAAATTTAAAGATAAAACAGAAAAAGTAGCAGCGAACCAGAGAAAACTAATGACAAGTATATTAAAAGATCCAAGAAGCAGTATTATAAAAGTCTGTGATAACTTGCATAATATTTTAACATTACAATATCATAAACCTGAAAAAAGAATAGAAAATGCAATGGAATCCCTAGAATATTATGTTCCACTAGCAAAAAGACTCGGAATGAATACTATGGCAACGATGATTAGTGATTTAGCATTAAAATATATTAGTACAAACTCACATTATAAAGAAGTTCAAACCTTCTTTAGTGAATTTATTTTGAATAATTATAATCATATTATTGAATTAAAAAGGGATATACAAGCTATTTTAAATACTAAAAATATAGAGGAAAAAATAGAAATAGAATATAAGGATTTATACTCCATGCATGAACAATTATCTAAAAGCGATAATCTAAATCAGTTTCGTGACATGGTTCAATTGAAAATCATTGTCAAAAATGAGGAAGACTGTGCAAAAGTCTATGCGATATTATCTAAAATATATCCCATTTTCCATGAACACTTTAGAGATTATATAAAATGCCCAAAAGCAGAACTTTATAAATCAATAGATGGTCCTATAGAACAGAATACGATGGTACAAATTAGAACAAAGGAAATGGATAAAGTGGCAAAAGATGGAATTGCATCATATTGGAACATATATGGAAAAAATGCCAAAACACAAATGATAGAAGTATTAAAAAATAAATCAAATTTCTATGCAGCACTAATGAGTATGAATAATTATTATAAAGAAAATATAGATTTTCTTTATGCCATTCATACAATTGTTAATGAAGAAAGTCTAGATACAATTCTTTATGGAACAATTGAAGAAAATCCATTTTACTCTTCTATGATACGTAAAATAATAGATATGTATTTTGATGACAATTTAAAGCTTGTAGCAAAGTATAGTCTAGAAATTAAATCACCACCAGTGTACAAAAAATAGTAATAATTTTTTTATGGAAACAAGTTGACATTTATAATGTTCACATATAGAATGAAATGTAAGATAAAGAGAATAGGGAGGGAATATGGAAAAGGAAAAAAAAGATTTAGAAACAAAAAGAAATTCTAAGATAGAAATAGCCTATGACTTTGACCATCCACTAGATTTTAGTTTATATAAAATAACATCTACCTATGAAGAAAAAAACACAAAGAAAGATATAAAAATTAATTTTGATAAGGTAGATGAATACAGAATACAAATAACAAAATATTTCAAAAATATAAATCATGAATTAACAAAAATTATGTCAAAGTTTACAAAATTAAAATCAGTAGTAAAAGATACAAATGAAATAGATTTGATAATAAAATCATGTAAGAAAAAAATAGTACTCAATGAAAATAAAATAGAAAAATTGCAAGAAGCTATAAATACGGATATAAAAGAGATTATAATATCTAGCCAAAAAGAGCAACAAGAGTTAAGAAAAAGAGTAACAGAACTTGAACAGTTAATGGCTGCTCAAATTATTTTTAACAATAATGTAAATACAAAAGTTCAAGAACAACTAAAAAGTAAAACATAAAAAAAGAAGAAAGGAAGTAAAATGACAAAAAAATATATAAATATAGATAATTGTTGTAATGAAATAGCTATATCTTGTAATAAAATAACGGATTGGATGACAAAAATAGAAGAAAATATGGAATATATGGAAAAAAATATCTGGAATGGTGGAAAAAGAAGCGAAGAGCAATATCAAAATTTAAGGGGATTGTTAATAAAATTACAAGGCTTAATAGAAAATGTAGAGGAAACAGTTTATAAAGTGAAAGATACAAAGTAAAAAAAATATTTGCAAAATTATAAATGTTATGATAATATAATATCAGTAGTGAAGAAGACCATATCTAATTACTATTTTTTATCGGAAAGTGGCTCAACTTGGTAGAGCACTTGGTTTGGGACCAAGGGGTTGCAGGTTCAAATCCTGTCTTTCCGACCATTATAAAATAATCTCCAAAAATGAGGAGAAAAATATAGAAATATCGATTTTAAAAGAAAAGTCGATATTTTTTTCAAAATTAGTACTTTGGATAGTAAATCATAATTGTATTTGACGTTGATATTTCAACACTTTTTTGTTATACTTTTTATAGAATAAAGAGGTGTCTTATGATAGGAAAAATTATTGAAATAAATAACAATACAGCAATTATAGAACTAACAATTGATATTACAAAACAGCCTAATTTAGTAGGACTTCACATAGTTTTTGAAGACAATCAAAAAAAAATAGTAGGAGAAATTGAATATGTAAGTAAAACTACAATGAAAGCAAACATTATTGGAGAATTAAATCAAAAAGACTTTATTCCAGGAACAGCGCTCAAACCTTCCTTTAAAAGTAACATTCGTATGATTGCTTTAGAAGAACTCACAAGTATTTTAGGAGAACAAAAATTATCTAAAAACGAAGTAAGTTTAGGAGTAAGCAATGTCTATGAAAACTATCCCATTAATATTAATATCAACAATTTTTTCAGCAATCACTTTGGAATACTTGGAAACAGTGGAAGTGGAAAAAGCTTTACAGTAGCAGGACTATTTCAAAGACTATTTTTTAATTCAAACGCAATCTGTGTAGGTGCAAATATCTTTTTATTTGATGCATATGGGGAATATACAAGCGCCTTTAGTACACTAAAAATGAAAAACCAAGCTTTAAATTATAAAGTATATACAACAAATCCAAATGACTCCTCAAATCAGTTAATACGCTTGCCACTACCTCTTTTAGATGTGGATGATCTAGCACTTCTCTTAAACGTTGATGACCCAAATCAATTGCCAATCATTGAAAAAACCTTAAAATTAGTTCCAGTTCTAATTGGAAATACACCAAATGTCATAAGACATAAAAACGATATTATCGCTCGAGCAATAGAAGATATTCTATTAAGTGGAATAGATACAACAAAAATCCGTGACCAAGTAACTGCAATTTTAACTAAATTTAGTACAGCAGAATTAAACTTAGAAAGCAAAATTGTCCAACCTGGTTATACAAGAACCTTAAAACAATGTTTATATATTGATAAAACAGGAAAAATGCAAGAAATAGAACTAGTTGTAAACTTTATTAGTACCTTTATAGATGATACCTTAACATTAGAAGTACCAAAAGAAACAATATATTATACCCTAAATGATCTAGAACAAGCAATGGAATTTGCACTAATTAGTGAAGGAATACTTAAAAGTGATAAAGTTTATGATCTGGCCAATGTTCTTTTAGTACGTCTTCATTCAATTAATAACAGCCCAGATAGAGAATATTTTAATTATCCAGATTATATAGATACAGCTCGTTTTATAGATACCTTACTCACTACTCCAAATGGAGGAAAATGTCAAATTGTAAACTTCAATATTAGTTATATTGATGATAGATTAGCAAAAGTAATCACAAAAATTATATCAAGACTCTTATTTAAATTATCAGTCCAAAATCAAAATAGAGGAAGCATACCTTTTCATATCGTAATAGAAGAAGCACATCGTTATGTTCAAAAAGATACAGATACAAAAATTTTAGGTTATAATATTTTTGAGCGAATAACAAAAGAAGGAAGGAAATATGGTATTATTTTAGGACTAATTACGCAAAGACCATCAGAATTATCTGATACAGTTGTTTCTCAATGTTCAAATTTTATTATCCTTAGAATGTCACACCCAAAAGATTTGAACTACATTAAAACTATGGTTCCAAATGTTTCTTTAGAAATAGTAGAAAAAATTAAAAACTTAAAAGCTGGAAACTGTGTAGCCTTTGGAACAAACTTTAAAATACCAATATATGCCCATGTCTTCCCTCCGAATCCTCCACCATTATCAAATAATGTAGATATGGTAAAATGTTGGTATAATGAAGGAATAGGTGGAACAAATTCTACTAGTGTAATCCCTACAAGTCAAATAAAAGAAATCGACATTAGAAAAGAAAATATAGAATATAAAGCACCTACATACCAAGTAACAAACATAAATGATGATATAAATAGAAATGCTGCCTCCTCAATCAATAATAACGTCTTTGTAAATAGTATGGCCAAAATAGACAACAGCATGGTAACTAAAAATGGAGCCTCTTCTTTCTTTGCTAAAGAAAAAGAATCACCTCCACTCATTATAGAAAATAACAATATAGAAAAGAATACATAAGAAAGGTCAAATTGATTTTTCTTTTTCTTTATATGGACTAGATAAAATAAATAAAATCATGTAAAATATCTCTTAAGGAGTTATTTATGAAAAATAGAATAAAAAAAATAAGTTCGATTATCATGAAACTACTATTAGTTTGTGTCATTTTCTTTGCAATAGGAAATGTTGTATATAGAAAACATGAAGAAAAAAAATTTCAAGAAGAAATGAATAAGCTGATAAATAAAAATTTAACCACAGATACATTTAATACACCTCCAAAAACAGATGGAACATATAAAAAAATAGAAAAAATGATTAAAAATTATTTAAATATGTACTCTATGAAGGCAAGAAAAGTCTTAGAAATAATGAGTGATGAGAAACTAAAAAGTGTCTTATCTTATGAAAACTATATAGCAGATGGGCCATCATTTACGAATACACTGGAATACTTAACAACAAAAAAAGAAACATTTAATAAAGAGATGGAAGAGTTAATTATCTTAACAAAAAAGGAAACCATATTAAAAAAAATAGATAAAAAATATTCACCCTATTATAGGGATTTATATACCCAGTACATGTTAGGTTCAGATTTTCAAGCAGAAATAGAAAAAAGTATTACAGAATTAAAATTATCACGAGAAAACATAAACAATTTAATTGACAAAGAAAAAAAGGTAATAGACTTTTTAGTACAATGTAAAGAATGGACAATGAAGGAAACAAAAATAATGTTTTATAAGCAAGATGATTTAAATACTTACAACACCTTAATAGGAGAAGTAGCAGGAGAGTAACTATATGAAGAAAAATAAAAAAAATGAGGTAGTAATCATAGGTGCAGGACCAGCAGGCCTAACAGCAGCTTATTATTTACTAAAAAACACAAAAGACTATAAAGTAACAATTTTAGAAGAAGAAAATGTAGCAGGAGGAATTTCAAAGACAATAACATATCATGGAAACAAGATGGATTTAGGAGGACATCGTTTCTTTTCTAAAAATAGGATCGTAAATGATATTTGGAAAGAAATCTTACCTATTCAAGGAAAAAAGAGTATTGACGACAAAATTTTAGGAATAGAAAAAAATTTAGAGGAGACGGATATAGATCCAGAAAAAGAAGATGAAGTCTTACTAATTAGAAATCGAGTATCTAGAATCTATTATGATAAAAAATTTTTTGACTATCCAATAAATTTAACATGGATGACCATAAAAAAATTAGGATTTATAAAAACAATAAAATGTGGTATGAGTTATATAAAAAGTATATTTATTAAAAGAAAAGAAGAAAATCTAGAAAATTTTTATATTAATCGTTTTGGAAAATGTTTATATCAAATTTTTTTTAAAAATTATACAGAAAAAGTATGGGGCAAAGAGCCAGCAAAAATATCACCTGATTGGGGAAGTCAACGTGTAAAAACCTTATCTATATTCAAAATTATAACTAATTATTTTACCAAGATTTTACATTTAAAAAACAAAAAAATAGAAACTTCTTTAATTGAAAATTTTTATTATCCAAAATATGGTCCAGGACAAATGTGGGAAGAAATGGCTTCAAAAATCGAAAATATGGGTGGTAAGATTATCTATAATGCTAAAGTAAATAAAATTTATAAAAAAAATAATAAAATCATAGAATTATTTTATGAAAGAAAAAAGAAAAGTTATAGTATTCAACCTGATTATGTATTATCTTCTATGCCCTTAAAAGATTTATGTATCATAATGAATAATGTTGAAAAAGAAGTGATGAATATTGCCAAAAATCTTCCATATCGAGACTTTATAATAATAGGCTTAGTACTAAGTGATATAGATTTAAAAAATGAGACAAAAATAAAGACCCTTTGCAACCTGATTCCAGATAACTGGATATATATTCAGGAAGAAGAAGTAAAAATGGGACGCATTCAAATATTTAATAATTGGTCACCTTATTTAGTGCATGACCCATATAACACAATATCACTTGGACTAGAATATTTTTGTGAAGAAGGAGATAGACTTTGGAATATGACTGATAATGAACTACTATCATTCGCCATATCAGAACTAAAAAAAATAGGCATGGCAACACATGAAGATATCCTAGATTATCACATTGAAAGAGTAAAAAAAGCTTATCCAGCTTATTTTGGTAGTTATAACAATCTAGAAGTAGTCAGGAACTATTTAGACAAAATAGAAAATCTTTATCCAATAGGAAGAAATGGACAACATCATTATAACAACATGGATCACTCTATGTTGACAGGGATAGAAGCAGTAAAAAATATTATGTCAAATAAAAAAGAAAAAACAAATATTTGGAGCATTAACGCAGAAAAGGAATATTTAGAGGAAAAAGAAGATGAAAAAAGTATTTAAAAAAATAAAAGAGAAAATAGCAAAATATCATCCCCCTAAACCAGTTTTGTTTTTATACTTTTTTATTCCTATAATCATAGCAGTAAGTCGTGCTATAGTATTAGATAATGATATTTGGTTTTTGTTGAATACAGGAAAATATGTAGTAAACAATGGTTTTCCTATAACAGAACCTTTTACAATTCACTCAAATTTTTCTTTTATTGTTCAACAATGGTTAACAGATGTTATATTTTATTTCATACATCATCTTTTTGGTGGATGGGGACTATTCATTTTAACAATGCTTTTATTTCTTTTAATTTTATTTATTAGTTACAAATTATGTATGTTAGTAAGTGAAAATAGAATGCATCTCTCTGTACTTCTATCCTCGATTATGGGATTTTTATATACCTTATTTTATGTAAGAAGTAGGCCACAAATGTTTGACTTTATTATTTTTCTAAGCTTATTTTACTGTCTAGAAACCTATATTCGAAAGAAAAATACCAAATATCTATATATTTTGCCTGTATTATCTATACTTTTAATTAATTTACATGCCTCAGTTTGGTTTTTACTCTTCCTATTTACACTACCTTATCTAATAGATACTTACTCCTTCAAAATACTTTGTTTTAGGAGTGAAAAATATGAAAGAAAACCCTTATTACTTGCCATATTCTTTATGTTTATATCAGGTCTTATAAATCCATATGGAATAGACTCGATTGCCTATATCTTCACATCCTACAATAGTGTCTATATTAATAATACAGTAAATGAAATGAAAGCCCCAATTATTAATACAGCACAGGGACTTTTCATATACACTACTATCTTTTTAGTGCTATTAATCTTTATGTGTAATAAGAAAAAAGAAATTAAAGTACGTTATTTTTTGCTATTTTTGGGAACAACTTATTTATCTCTTTGTAATATAAAAAGCTATAGTTATTTTATTACCACTTCTATTTTCTTCTTGGGAGATTACCTAAAAGAGTATTTTGAAATATATAAAGAAAAATATTACTATTCAAAAGTTTTTAAAATAAAATATGCTATTTGCCTAAGTATTCTTTTCCTTCTCCTAGCAGGAACAGTATATATGAATTATAGTAATTTTGAAAAAACAGCCTTAACACCTATCGTAGATTATATGGAAAAAAAATTACATATAGATAAGGAAAGCAAAATATATACAATGTATGATGATGGAGGCTATGTAGAATATAGAGGATATAAAGCCTATATTGATCCAAGAGCAGAAATATTTCTTAAAAAAAATAATAAAAAAGAAGATATTTTCAAAGAATATTACAAATTACAACTTGGACAAGAAAATTGTAAAGATTTTCTCTTAAAATACGACTTTGATTATTTAATTTTATATGAAAAGGACTATCTATATAAGTATTATATTCAAACAGAAAAAAACACCTTATATGAACAAGTATACAGCTCGACTTATTATGGGAAAAAAAGATATCTTTATAAAAAGAAAAGTAACAAATAAATAGACATTTTTCTTGACAAGTATAGAATTCCTTTCTAAAATAAAAACAGTAGAAAAAGGAGAAAGGCTATGTTTGATATAATAAAAGACACAGTATTAGATAGTGTTCGATTACTTCCATTTCTATTTATTGCATTTTTAATTATTGAATTTTTTGAACACAAATTAAAAGATAAAAGTAAAAAAGTAATTTCTAAGTCTAAAAAATTTGGACCCTTAGTAGGGAGTATTTTAGGAATATTTCCTCAATGTGGTTTCTCTGTAATCGCTACAAACTTCTATATTACAAGAATAATTAGCTTAGGGACTTTAATATCTATTTATCTTTCTACAAGTGATGAGATGCTACCTATTTTATTAAGTGAAAAAGTCCCTCTTATAGAGATAGTCAAAATTCTTTTTATAAAAATTTTCATTAGCATGCTTATAGGAATAATAATAGATATACTTCTTTCAAAAAAAGAAAAAAGAAAGATTCAAAAAGAAGAACTAGATTGTGAAATATGTCATGATGAGCATTGTGGTTGTGAAAAAAGTATTCTAAAATCGGCTGTATTTCATACAGCAAAAACCCTATTTTTTATCCTTGTAGTTTCCTTTTTCTTAAATATAGTCTTTCACTATATTGACAGTGAAATTTTATCCAAAACATTTATGAAAAATAATATATTTGCCCCTTTTCTTACAAGCTTAATTGGCTTAATACCAAGTTGTGGTGCAAGTATTATGATAACTGAATTATTTTTAAATGAAGTAATAAATTTTTCCTCTTTAATAGCAGGACTTTTAACAGGAAGTGGAGTAGCTATTCTCTTGTTATTTAAACAAAATAAGAATAAAAAAGAAAATCTACTGATTTTGTTACTTGTATATTTAATAGGATCTATAAGTGGAGTAGTATTAGAATTAATTCGACTACTTATAGGATAAAATGATTCAAAATGAAGTGATATATTTTAAAAAAAATAGTCATAATAAAAAAATTAAGAAAAAATGGTATATTAGTAATAATATGCTTTTTTATTGTAATGAAAAATTATGTATTTAAATTTATTATAATATTTGATATTCTATGAATAGAAGGAAAGTGTTTATATGAAGATAGAAAATCCAAAGTTAGGAAAAAATGAACAAAAAGATTTCTATAAATGTTTAGAAGAAGATAATTTTGCAAGTGCCAATATTGAAAATACAGAAATAAAACAAGAAGTAATAATAGAAGATATAACAATAGATTCTTGTACATTCAAAAATATAGACTTTACCAAAGTAATATTTAGAAATGTAGACTTAATAGATGTATGTTTTGAGAATTGTAATCTATCAAATAAAGATTTTGATGAACGATTAATAAATAGAGTCATATTTAAAAATACAAAACTAACAGGCTCCTCTATGATCGATACATCACTTAAAGATGTACAAATAATAGATTGTAATGCTACGTATTTAAATTTAGCAGGAAGTAATATAAATAAATTAAGCCTAAAAAGTAGTGATTTCTCAAATGTAAGTTTTTTTGATGCAAAAATAAAAAATATGGAAGTGGATAAAGTGAATTTTAATAAGACAGAATTTATTAAAGTAAATTTAGAAAATGTTGACTTTTCAACTTCTAATATAGAGGATATAATCATAGATAAAGATTCATTAAAGAACATAATAATAGATAGTTTGCAAAGCTTAGATATTGTTAGACTTTTAGGAGTAAAGATAAAAGAATAGGTGAAAATATGTCCCAAAATATAAGAAAAAGAATAATAAAAAATATAGATTATATTATAGCCTTAATCTTAACTATAATTGTAATAAGAATAACAAGAGTTGTATTTCAAAATGAAATAGTAGAACTCGATACAAATTTTTACAAGTTTGTAGTAGAAAACATAAGAAATAAGTATTTAACCTATTTTATGAGAGCTGTTACAATATTAGGAAGC
This sequence comes from Bacilli bacterium, assembly GCA_022793235.1. Lineage (GTDB taxonomy): Bacteria > Bacillota_I > Bacilli_A > RF39 > UBA660 > UBA2730. The sequence continues at coordinate 17,017 of JAAWCL010000110.1, forward strand.
AGTATAGTAATTATACTAATATGTATCTTTGTAATGATAAGAATAAAAAAGAAAAAAATAGTAACATGTATTTGTGTAAATCCTATAATTATAGTTGTACTAAACTATATATTAAAAAATATAGTAGCCAGAAAAAGACCAGAAGAATTCTTTCTCATTATAGAAAAAGGATTTAGTTTTCCTTCAGGACACTCTATGGTATCAACAGCTTTTTATGGTTTTTTCATTTACTTACTATATAAATATTATAAAGATAAGAAGAAATATATATTAATAGGTATAAATATAATTTTAATACCACTTATTATGTTTTCTAGAGTATACCTAGGTGTTCATTATTTAAGTGATATTATAGCAGGTTGCTTAATTTCCATTATTTATTTAATTATCTACATACGAATCATAAATAGATTGATAAGAGAGGAAGTAGGATATGAAAACAAAAAATCTATTTCATAGCTTTGATTGTGCTTTTAAAGGACTTATATACGGCATAAAAACAGAAAGAAATATCAAAATTCATGTTTTGAGTATGATAGGAATCATTATATTAGGATTTATCTTTAAAATAAATAAAACAGAATGGTATATATGTTTATTATTATTTGGAAATGTTATTTCACTAGAATATATAAATACTGCTTTAGAAAAAATAGTAGATTTGTATTCCCCAAATAGAAATGAGTTAGCTCGAATTGCTAAAGATGTAGCAGCAGCAAGTGTATTAGTTTCCGCAATCGTTTCAGCGACAATTGGTCTTATGATATTTTTACCAAAAATAATAGAAGTTATAATGTAAAAATATGTAAAATTATAGATAAGAAAAATAAATGTATGATAATATAAAATTACAGTCTATAATAACACCAAAAAAGTCTTTAAAATAACAATTTAAGGAAAATATTAGACTTTATAGAAAGAATATGTATAATACAGAATTAACGAAAGAAATAGGAGGTTTAAATGAGAATAATAGATAAATTAAAAAAATTAAAAGATTGTGTAGAAGAAGCAAGAGAGTATTTAAAAGAAGGTAATATTTTAGCAGAGGCCCGTAAAGAGCTAGATGAAGTACAGAAAAATACTACTGAAGAAGAGTATGAGATAAAAAAGGAAGAATTTCTAAAATTATATAATAAGTTAAGAGAAAAAGAGGAACAAATGTGGTGGCATCAACTAACAAAGGAGCAAAGAGATAAATTACATCCACTGGTTTTAACTGTATACAAAATAAAAAATAGAATAGATGGATTTGATTGTAAGGTAATAAAGGATGAAAGAAAGAGAAAATTCATATCAATTATGCAAGAAAAAAATATAAAGAAATTACAAATATCTTGGAAAACTTTTGAGAAAAAACAAAAAGAAGAAAAAAGACCTGTTATATATGTGCTAACTCATGTAGGAAAATATGATATTCAAGTAGTTAGTGAAGCAATAAAAAAACACTATACTCTATTATCAGGTGATTATGAACATATTCAAGGGACAATTGATGCCATATTCCTAGGAATAAATGGTGTAGAGTATTTTTGTGAAATTGATAAGGAAGAGAGAAAAACTATTCAGCCTAGAATGATCCAAGATTTACAAAATGGCATTGACTTAATGTACTTTATTGAAGGAACATGGAATATGACTGAAGAATTACCAGTTATCCCTGCTTATTGGGGAGTAGTTGACGTGGCCAAAAAAGGAAATGCCTTAATAACACCTATAGCGTGTGCTCAATATGATAAGAGATTTAAAACAAATATCGGAGAATATTTCCATATGGAAGACTATGGAGAAGGAACAAAAGAAAAAACAAGAGGAATTACCGACTTAAGAGATGAACTAGCAAGGTTAAACTATGAAATTTGGGAGACAGAAGAACCACTAGTAAGAAGTGAAATACCAGATAACTACTGGGAAGATTACTGCCAAGCAAGGTTTGCTGAATGGCCATATTTTAATCATGAGTATATAAATAAATTAGTATACAAACCAAAAGGAGTAACAAAAAGAGACGAAGTTTATGAACCTGTAAAAAAATTAGAAATAAACAAGAAAAATGCATTTTTATTTTATAAAAACAATAAAGATAGGATTTAATTCATTTAAATGCCTATTTTTTATTGCTATATTAATGACAAGTAAAAAAAAAAGAGGTATACTTAATATAAAGTAGTAATGAAGTAAAGAGGTGTAAGAGTGTCAAATGGTTATTTAACAGGATGTGGGTTAGTAATATCAATTTTAATTATGTTTATGTTGACATTAAAGAAAAGCATAAAAAATGATGAAACAAGTATATTCAAAAAAATGTTATTGTGTAATGTTTTAGAATCAATGTCAACAAGTTTGATAGTAATAGTAGCTTTAACAATTAATACAAATTTTCTATTTAAAATTTTAAACAGAATAGATGTTATGTTAATTGTGACATGGTGTAGTCTAATGTTTTACTATATTTATGTAATTACAATAGAAAAGAAAGAAAATGTAAAAAGATTTATATATATTATAAATGGTATCATCTATACATTAGCCCTTTTCTTAGGAGTAGCAATAATTAATGATAAGGGTATATTAAATTCTACAGGACCTCTTACATATCTAGGACTTGGAGGAGCATTAATCTATATTTTATTAATGATTTTAATACTATTAGGTTCAAATAAAAGAAAAAATATAGATAAAAAGAAATATATCCCTCTTTATTTTCTAATTATACTATTAATAATTATTGCAATTCTAAGAATTGTTATACCCGAAATTAACTTTGTTTCTATTGCATTTAGTCTAATAGATATGATAATGGTCTTTACTATAGAAAATCCAGATGTAAAAATGATAGAGGAGTTAAACATTGCGAAGAAAGAAGCAGAGGTAGCAAATAATGCTAAAACAGAATTTTTGGCCAACATGTCACATGAAATAAGAACACCACTAAATGCTATAACAGGTTTTTCTCAAGCCTTAGCAGAAGAAGAAGGAATGCCAGAATCAGCTAAAGAAGATATAAAAGATATAATAATGGCTTCCAATAGTTTGTTAGAAATTGTAAATGGAGTATTAGATATTTCCAAAATAGAAGCAGGAAAAATAGAAATTATTAATAAAACATATACACCCTTTGATATGTTTAAAGAATTAGAAAGTCTAACAAAAGTAAGAATAGGAGAAAAACCAATAGAACTAAGAACTTATATAGATGCAACGATTCCAAAAAGACTTTTTGGAGATCATGTAAGAATAAAACAAATTATATTAAACTTACTAACAAATGCTGCAAAATATACAGAAGAAGGATACATTGATTTCAAAGTAAGTTCCGTAATAAAAGAAGATGTATGTAGATTAATTATATCAGTAGAAGATACAGGAATGGGAATTAAAACAGACCAGGTTGATAAACTATTTAATAAATTTAGTAGGTTAGATGAAGAAAAAAACATAACAATAGAAGGAACAGGACTAGGGCTTGCTATAACAAAGAAATTACTAGAATTAATGAATGGAAAGATAACAGTTCAAAGTATTTATGGAGAAGGTTCTAAGTTTACAGCTTATATCGATCAAAAAATAGTAAGAGAAGAACAAAAAGAAGAAAACATAGAAGAAGTAATAGAAAATCTCGAAACACAAAACGAAACACAAAGTTCCACACTAGATAATAGAAAAGTATTAATAGTAGATGACAACAAATTAAATTTAAAAGTAGCACAAAAACTTCTTTCAAAATATAATCTTTTAGTAACAACATTAGAAAGTGGTGTAGAATGTATAGAACATATTGAAAGAGGAGAACAATATGATATTATATTATTAGATGATATGATGCCAAAAATGAGTGGAAAAGAAACTTTAAAAAAATTAAAAGAAAATGAAAATTTTAAAATACCAACTATTGCTCTAACAGCAAATGCTATTTCAGGAATGAAAGAAGAATACTTAGCTCTAGGTTTTGACGACTACTTAGCAAAACCAATAGAAAAAATAGAATTAGAAAGAGTATTAAAAGAATACTTAGATTAAAAATGAAAGGGAGAAGGAAAAATGAAAGATAAAGAATTTTTAATTCAAAATGGTGTAAATGTCGAAAAAAGTCTAGAATTGTTTGGAGATATGGAAACATACAATGATACGCTAAAAGTATTTATAGAAGATATAGTATCAAAAAAAGAAAATTTAAATAAATATAAAGAAATAGCAGATATGGCAAATTATGCGATATATGCTCATTCAATTAAAAGTGATGCCAGATATTTTGGATTTGATCATTTATCAGAATTAGCCCTAAATCATGAAATGGCTGGAAAACAAAATAATATGTATTATGTAACAAATAATTATGAAGAATTTATGAAAGAATTAGCCAGAATAGAAAGAGTTTGCCATGAATATATGAATATACCTGTTGTGAAGGAAGAACAAATAATTACTATTAAAGATGAAGCCATTCTAGTAGTAGATGATTCTCCAGTAATTAAAAAGTTCATTCAAAATATATTTCATGATAAATATCAAATTATTGAAGCAAGTGATGGAATAGAAGCTATTAATAATCTAGCTACAAACCCAAAAATTAATAAAATGCTACTAGATTTAAATATGCCAAATTGCAATGGTTTTGATGTACTAAATTATCTAAGTCAAAATAATTTATTTACAAAAATAAAAGTAACAGTTATTACAGGAATAGGAAATTATGATATTGTAGAACAAGCAAAAAAATATCCAATAAAAGGAGTCTTATTAAAACCCTTTAATGAAAGAGACATTAAAAATGCTTTAGAAGAAACAGAAATACTATAAAAATGAAGTAGAGAAATCTACTTTTTTATCTGTATCGATTGATGATATTTCCAATTTGGTATATAATAGATGAAGGTTAAACGTTAGAAGTAGGTGGTAAAATGCAAAAAGAAAAAATATCGATTGTAATTCCTTGTTACAATGAGCAAGAAACCATACCTATTTTTTATAAGGAAGTAACTAAAATAGCAGATGAAATGAAGGATTTAGATTTTGAACTTTTATTTATAAATGATGGTTCAAATGATAATACGTTAAATAAAATAAAGGAATTAGTCAAAATAGATACAAGAGTAAGATTTATATCTTTCTCAAGAAATTTTGGTAAAGAAGCTGCAATCTATGCAGGGCTAGAACAAGCAGTAGGAGATTATGTAACAATAATGGATGCAGATTTGCAAGATCCACCTTCAATGTTAAAAGAAATGTATCAAGTACTAAAAATAGAGAAGTATGATATGGCAGGAACTAGAAGAGTTACAAGAAAAGGAGAACCACCTATACGAAGTTTTTTTGCTAGATGTTTCTATAAAATAATCAATAAAACCTCAAATATAGAAATGATAGATGGTGCAAGAGACTATAGATTAATGACAAGGCAAGTAGTAAATGCAGTTCTTTTATTAAAGGAATATAATAGATACTCGAAGGGGCTATTTAGTTTTGTAGGATTCAAAACTAAATGGTTAGAATATGAGAATGTAAAAAGAGTAGCAGGAGAATCAAAATGGTCCTTCTGGAAATTATTTTTGTATGCAATTGAAGGAATAGTAGCTTTTACAACAGTTCCACTATCTATAGCAGCTATACTAGGGTTAGTAATTTGTATTGTATCTTTTATAGCCATCATTTTTATAATTGTCAAAACAATAATATTTACAGATCCAGTAGGTGGTTGGCCATCACTTGTTTGCATTTTATTGTTTATGAGTGGAATACAACTACTTTGTATGGGAATAATAGGAAAATATTTAGCAAAAACATATTTAGAAACAAAAAAAAGACCCATCTATATTATAAAAGAAACAGAAAAAGATCTATAATGGAATGGGTCTTCTTTTTTGCATAAAAAAGGAAAACTGCAAGAAATAAAAAATACTTTTCAAGAGTTCACATCTAAAAATTTCCATGATATAATAAATTATAGAGTAGAGGTGGATAAAGTGAAAAGAATAAGAAATAATAGGGCATTTACGCTAGTAGAACTTTTAGCTACCATAATAATTATAGGAGTTTTAAGTGGTACAGCAGTGGTTGGAGTATCAAAAAATATAACAAAGTCGCATGAGAAATATTGCGATTCACAAGTAGATATGCTAAGAATAGCAGGAAAAGATTATTTTAATGATCATTTAACACTTTTGCCAATGAGTATAGGAAAAGATAGTTGTGTCACTTTAAATACCCTGATAAATAGCAAATATATAGAAATAATGAAAGATTATAATAATAACACTTGTAATCAGACAAATACCAAAGTATGTGCCATAATGAATACAAAAAATAGTTATTACTATACAACTTATCTAGATTGTAGTGGATGTAATGCAAACAATAATAAAACAAACTCTTCATCTACACCTAAAATAGAATTTAGTCCAAATAGTGCAAACAATGTAAAGAATAAAGATATAACAGTAAAAATGCAACTAACAGATCCAGAGTATCCAATAATAAGCTATGCTTACAAAATATATCAAGTAACAGAAGGTGGAGACGTAGAAGTAGAATCAATCGATTTTAAAGAATACAAAGGAAGCGATATCAAAATAAAATTGAACAAAAAGGGAACCTATTACATAAAAGGATATGCTTATAACTCTAAGGGTGGGTACAAAGAACAAACAAGTGGAAGATATAATTTGAAATATACAATTGGAACCAGTGGAAACTCAGGAACATGTAATGGCCAGATATCAATAACAGCCAAGAAAAATGATGAAGGAGTAATAGCAAAAGTAAATTCAAAAGAATGGATGAAAGGAAGTCTTTCTATAACAGTACAGCGAAAAGGAGATATAGAAAGTTATGATATTTATATTGCAAAACTAAATGCAGTATATAAAAATCCAATAGATTATGATAACTTAAACTATGTAAAAGTAGTCTCTAAAGCAACAGCAAATAGTAGAACCATTACATACCCTGCAACAGATACGGGAAAATACATTGTCTATGTCATAGGATACAATGATCAAGGAGATGTGTGTTCGACTATGGCAGACACCAAAGCAGGGAAAACAGAGTTTTATCAAGATAATACAGACCCTTCTTGTGAAACACTAGGAGCCCCTGGTAGATGGGTAAACTACCCAGTAACTTTAACACCAAAATGTACAGACCTAGATAGTGGCTGTGATCATTCTAAAAGTAGTAGTAACACGATAGCAATAGAGTTTAATGACCTAGCCAGTCCAGGAAGAGTTTATGATAATGTAGGAAATTATACAACATGCCCTTATGTGTTAGTACAAATTGATATGACTAAACCAGTCTGTGAAATGAATGGAGAAGGAGAAGAAGGAAATAATGATTACTACGTAAGTGATTTATATGTAAGATTAACAGCCTATGATCCTGGATCCATATCAAGCGGATTAAAAGGTTATGCTATAGATGATGCAAGAGAGGCAGCCTTTTATGAAGCAAACCATGGAAAGAAAATGGATGGAGAATTAAGAACCGAAGAAACAGGAATATATTATCATAATAGATATTGTTCTGCAGTAGATAATGCTGGAAATGAAAGTGATTTCTGGGTACCTGATGCTGAAGGAGATATATGGTTTGGTGGAGAACTTTGGTATACAGAACGTGGAAATTTAAAATATAGGATAGATAAAACCCCTCCAACTTATGAGATAAGCCTAAGTGGTGAAAGAATAGGAGGAGGATATGCAGATGGAGGAATCTTATCTGTTAAATGCAGCGACGAAGGAGGAAGTGGTGTCGCAGATGGAGATAAAATTTTATCACTTTCAGGATCAGTTGTTGAACTAAGAGGATTCTGTGAAGATATGGCAGGAAACCAATCAGAAGAGTATTATAGAATGCTGAAAAAATGTGCCAGTCCAACATGTGGTCCTAAAAAATGTAGAAATAAGGCCTGTGGAGTAGAGTCCTACAGAACTTGTAGTAGCTATGCCTGTGGAAGTTATTGCTCTAGCTGGTATGATCCAAGTGTAGGTGGTGGTTGTGCCAGTTGGAGTCCTTATACATGTACCCATTCCAGTTGTGGAGTAGCAAGCTATAGAGAATGTGAGACACCTGCTTGCGGTTATAAAGACTGTTGGGTAGAAGAAGGAGACACTTGCACAACAGGGGGAGGACCAACTAGTACAGGAGGTGGTTCAGATGATCCACCAATAGCAGTACCGCCATCGAAACCAGAGAAAGAAAAAGATAAAGAAAAACCAAAATGCAGCACCTATTTTGGAGGGAATAAAAAATGGAAAAAAAGTGGCTATGTAGAAGTAGGAGTCAACTGTATTGATTCAGGTTCTGGTTGTAAACAAGCAAAAGTAACCAAAAGAATTTCAAACGAAGCAAAAACAAAAAAAGTCTCCTTTACAATAGAAGATAAAGCAGGGAATAAAACAACATGTACACACGAATTTGACATTTATATTGACAAAACCCCACCAACGATTTCTTTCGGAGGAATGACAAATGTCAATAAAGACAATTACCAAACACAATGTCCAGGATATCCAGATATGATTATGCGAGTAGATGGAAATGTAAAAGATAATTTAAGTGGAATTGATAAATCTAAATCAAAATATACAATTGGACCAGATTCCAATGAAACCAGAGATTACCCTACTGTTGTTGGAGAAGGAAGCAAGAGCGGAACAGATGGATTTTGTTCAAGAAAAAAGAGCTTGTATGTTAGATATACTCTCTGTGATTTAGCAGGAAATTGTAATAATGGAACCCATAGTAAAAGTTATTAATAAGTGTACTGAAAAGTGACTATTCAAATAAAAAATGAATAGTTCTTTTATTTTTAAATGAAAAAAGTAAACATATAAAAAGACATGTCTACTTATAAGAAATAAAAATAATAATTAAATTTCTCCTCTATTTTTGGATAAATGGTTGTAGTAAAAAATAAGTCCCAAATAAATACTAACAGCAGGGTAAATAAGTACATGACCAGATGTCTCACTAATTAAAAGAAAGAATAAAAAGGAAAGCAAATAAACATTTCTAATTCTAGATTTATAACCATAATAAAGAATAAAAATAACAATCAAAATAAAACCAAGCACTCCATATTTATAAAATAAATCAAAAAAATCAATCTCAACATCTTTACGATTTTGATCATATTTAAGACCAAATACCTTTTCATGAAAAGAAGAATGCTTGTAAAAACCATGATTCTTTTCAATAAAACTAAAACGATCATTAAAAAGAACCTTGTTGATACCTTTTAAAGAAAAAATATGTTCCACTTCAAAAAATTCAGCTTGAACCAAAGCATTTTTATAAGCTCTAGTTTTTGTAATAGCAAGACTACTAAGAATCATAATAAAAATAATAACAATTAAAATAGGAAGTTTTCTTTTTCCTCTAAAATAATAAGAAAAAGGAGTATACAGAAAATATAAAAAAGTAATAATACAACCAAGTAACATCACCTTAGTACCTGTAAGCATTCCAACAATCGAAATAAGTAAAGTAATAAGAATACAAGATATATAATTTTTATTTTGAGACAGAAAATATAAAACAAGAGGAAGTAGAATAATTAATATGGCACTAAATTCATTAATAGAATGAAAGAGTCCAATAAATCCCTCTTTATCAACCCCTACCTCGTATACAGCATGAGAAAGATTAAAAAAATAACAAAAAAGAAATAGTCCTATATAAGAAAATAAAATAGAAAAAATAACTTTTGGTGGAATATTTTCCATATAATAATAAAAAAATAAAGTTGTAAAAGGCAAATAAAAGAGTTTAAAAGAAAAATTTATAGATTGTAATAAAGAGTAATCATATAAAAACAAATAACTGATAAAATAAATAAATAAAATAGTCGTTAAAAGAAGCGCAGATTTTTGACTATTTTTATGCATTAGAGTATAGAAAATAACACTAATCAAAAAAATCCCTCTTATAAGAATATGAATATTTCCAGCTAGACCACTACCTGCATAAATATCTAAAAAAGGTTGTAAAATAAGAAATACAATGACAAATAATCTAAACTTCTTTTCCAAAATAGTCACTTCCTAACATTATTTTATATTATTAATATAGCTTTTACAAGAAGAATTTAAACATAAAAGGCCAACCAAATAGAATGAAATAAAATGTACATAGTATTTACAAAAAAAATAATTTTATTTACAGATATAAGAATCGAAAATTTACAAATTTCTATCTTTTCATTGACTAAAATAAGAAGTAAGCTATAATTTAATTAATGAGGTGGCGTTTTATGAATACAGCATATTATAGAGAATTACAACGAAAAGAATTAAGGAAAAACATAATATTTACTATATGTATTTTATTATTTGCAACTTTAAGTACCTATTATATTTATAATAAATTTGTAAGTAAGAGAGATGAAATATTAAAATCAAATTCTTTAGAAGTAATATTTCATGAACAAAACGGAAATCATTTTTCTATAAATAAACTTTCTCCTATAAGCGACAATGTAGGTCTATCAACAAAAGCATATAGATTTACAATTAAAAACAATACAAATAAAAGAGTAAAATACAAGGTAAGACTAAAACAAGACAAGGAAAAAATAAAGCAAGACAATTGTGTAAATACACAAATCCCAAACAGTATCATAAAATTTGCCATACATGCAAAAAATAAAGAAAATAATATTTATAATTTAGAAGATTTAGAGAATAACACAGTGGTAGTAAAAGAATTAGGAGCAAAAGAAGCAGAACAATATACCATACGATTTTGGACTTCTATTAATAACGCTTTAGCATTAGAAGATAGTCATTCCTATCATTATCATGGTATAATTGAAGTAATAGAACAAGAATAAAAGTAAAAATTCTTTACTTTGCATAAAATTATTTGTATAATCTTATTATACAATGTTATACAATAGAAAAAGGGTGAAAAAATGGAGAATACAAAGAAAATAAAATTAAAAATAGTAGGACTTTTAGTTGTTCTATTAATAATTGTAGTAGGAGTAAGTTATGCGGCATTTACATTTACGAAAAAAGGAGAAACACGAAATATAGTATCAACAGGTACATTAGAAATGAGAGTAACATCAATGAATACATTATCCTTAACTGATGCTGTTCCCACAAGAGATATAGATGGACAGTCCTCTGATCCATATACATTTGTAATCAATAATATAGGAACAGCAAGTTCAAGTTATCAATTAAAAATAGTAGAAGATACAAAAGAATATGAAAAAGATGGTTGTACAGATAAAAAAATGCCTTGGAACAAGTTAAGATATTCTCTTACAAGAAATGATGAGGTAACCCAAACAGGTAATTTAGGAGAGACGAAAGGAATTTTAGATGAGGCAACAATTGAAAATAAGGGAGAAAAAAACTCTTACAGCCTAAGAATTTGGATAGACCAAGAAGCAGGAATGGAAGTTGCAAACCTACATTTTCATCCAAAGCTTACTATTGAAGCAATCGTTGCAGGACGAGGAGATTATGAAACAGGACAATAAGTCTAGTAAGTAGTTCTATTAGACTTCTTTTTTTCTTTGTTTATGAATAAACTTAGATAGGAGGAAAAATATGAGGGTAATCATTGTAGCAGGTGGAACAGGAGGTCATATTTATCCAGCACTTGCCATTTTAAATAAAATAAAAAAAGAAGAAAAAGAGAGTAATTTCTTATATATAGGTACAACAGACAGAATGGAAAAAGAGATTATACCAAAAAAAAATATTCCCTATATTGGCATTCCTATGCAAGGACTAAATAGAAAATATATCCTAAAAAATATAAAAGTATTAAATAAATATAGGAAAGCGTATTATAAAGCAAAACAGATTATAAAAGAATTTAATCCAGATATTGTAATAGGTGTAGGAGGCTATATCACCTCTCCCGTTTTAAAAGCAGCACACACACTTCATTATAAAACAATTATTCATGAACAAAACTCCTATCCAGGTCTTTCCAATAAAATATTATCAAAAAAAGTAGATAAAATACTAGTTTCCTTGCCTGAAACGATAAACTTTTTTCCAAAAGAAAAAACAGTATACACAGGAAACCCACGTAGTGAAGAAATCGCTCTAATTAAAAAAGGAAACAAGCAAAATTTGCATTTTTCAGCAGATAAAAAATTAGTAATTATTGTTATGGGCTCTTTGGGCTCCAAAACAATAAATAAGAAGTTATTAGATTTGATGCCAGCTTTTCAAACAAAAAACTATGAGGTACTAGTAATTACAGGTAATGCATACTATGAAGAATATAAAAAAATAAATATTCCATCTAATGTAAAAATATATCCCTTTATTGATAATCTAATTGAAATAATGAAAGTAGCAGACTTAATTATTTCAAGAGCAGGGGCTTCCACTATAGCAGAAATTACAACAATAGGACTTCCATCTATTTTAGTACCATCACCTTATGTAACAAATAATCATCAATTAAAAAATGCTAAAGAATTAGAAAAAGTAGGAGCTTGTGTGATTTTAGAAGAAAAAGATTTTTCAGAGCAATCACTATTACAAAATATAGATGAAATCCTAAATAACAAAGAAAAATATAGGAAAATGCAACAGGCAAACAAGAAATTAGGCGTGACGGATAGTGCTACTAGGGTGTATAATGAAATAAAAAAATTAGTAAAGGGCGAGTTCAAATGACAGAGTTTTTAAAAGAGATAATACAAAAAAATCTTGGAAAGATAGAAGAAAATGTATCTTTACAAAAATACACAACCTATAAAGTAGGAGGAGTCTGTAGGGCACTCATTTATCCCAAGGATATAGACAAATTAGTAGAGATCCTAAGATTAATAAAAAAATATAAAATTCCCTATAAAATAATTGGAAATGGTTCAAACTTACTATTTAGTGACAAGGAATATAATGGAGTTCTTTTAAAACTAAACTTTTTAAATAAACTAGAGATTATAGGAAATAAAGTAATTGTAGGAGCAGGATATCCCCTAATAAAACTGTCACTCTTAACAGCAAAACATGCTTTAACTGGTCTTGAATTTGCATCAGGCATTCCTGGAACAATAGGTGGTGCAATTTTCATGAATGCAGGAGCCTATAAAAGTGATATGGGCTATATTACCTCTTCAATAAAAGTGATTACAAAAGACTTACAAATTATTACCTTAACAAATAATGAACTAGATTTTCACTATAGAACTTCTTTCTTAAAAAAACATCCAGAATATATTTGTATAGAAGCAACTCTTAAATTAAATTATGGAAAAAAAAGTGAGATAGAAAAAGTAATTAAAGATAGAAGAGAAAGAAGAATAAAATCTCAACCATTAGAATATCCCTCTGCAGGATCTGTTTTTAGAAATCCAGAAGAAATACCAGCAGGAAAATTAATAGAAGATTTAGGATTGAAGGGAGTAACAAAAGGTGGAGCAGAAGTAAGTAAAAAACATGCCAATTTTATAATCAATGCAAAACAGGCAACTGCACAAGACATCAAAGAATTAATTGAATACGTTCATGATACAGTTTTAAAGGAATATAATATTGATCTAAAAGTAGAGCAAGAATTTGTAAACTGGGAGTAATAATATGACCAAAACAATAGTAAAAAAGAAAAAATTAAGAATAGGAAGATTATTATTTTTATTATTATTTGTAGCAGTTATAGGACTTTTTCTATACTTCCTAGCCACGACAAAAATAAAAAATATAATTATTAAAGGAAATAAGCTTCTATCAGATGAAGAAATAATGAAAATAGCTAAAATCGAAACTTACCCAGAATTTTTTTTAACATGGAATAGTCAAATAAAAGAAAGACTAGAAAAAAGTCCCTTAATAGAAAATGTATCAATAAAAAAAGATTTTCATAATACAGTAAAAATAAAAGTAAAAGAACAAGAACTCTTAATAAAAAAAGAACAAACAGCAAAATATGTAACAGCCAAAAATGAAGAAGTAGAATATAAAAAAAATCTTAGAGTGCCAACTCTAAAAAATGAAGTGCCAGAAAAAAAATTTAAATCCTTAATAATAAACTTAAAAACAGTAAATAAAGATATTTTAGGTCAAATTGCGGAAATAAAATATGTACCAAATGAATATGATAAAGATCGCTTTTTATTATATATGAATGATGGAAACTCAGTATATTTAACACTTACAAAATTTGAAATGATTAATTATTATCATAAAGTTTTAGTACAATTAGAAGGAAGAAAAGGAATCCTCTACCTAGATAGTGGAAATCATTTTAAAATTATGGAATAATGGATAAATAGCATTTTCTAAAGAAAATTTTGCTATTTTTTTTATTTTATTTATTGTATAATAGACTCTATGAAAGGAGAAATATAAAAAATAAAAAGGTAATAAGTTTAATAAGTAAGGTGAAGTATGAAGTTTTTTAGAAGTAAAGACAATAAAGAATATTTAATAATACAGTTACAAGAGTATTTAGAATATATATATTTTTATGGACAACCAAAAGTGGAAGAAGAATTACAATATAAGAAAATGATAAGAACAATAAGTAATTGCAATTTTTCCATGGATAGTCAAATTGCAATTCACAAAAATAGTCTTTTAGGACAATTTGTATTAGAAAATGTAGATGGTGTAAGGATTATAGATGAAGACTGCAAAATAACAGAAGAAAAAATAAGAAATGCCATATTAATTGCCATTTATGATAATGTAGATTTTAAATTACTTAATAAATTAGAAACAATATTTAGGGATGGAAAAAGAGGTTCAATTGTAGAACTAGAAAAAATGGGATATAACAGAGACATATTAAAGCAAATTGCAGAAACAGAAGATATAGATACTCATATAAAGAAAAAGAACAATGAGTATATACCAAAAAATTTTATTGTATTTGAAAATAGAGAAATAATGTATAAAAATCTTTTGAATGGAGATTATCAATATAAAAAAGAATTAAAATAGAAGTGGAAGTGAGGTATATGAATTTACCAAATTACAAAGAAGCGAGAAAAAGAGAAAAAAATTATAAAAGAATTAGCTATATATTAGATAAAAAATATATAGGTAAATATAGTGAAAAAAAATATTTTCTAAAAACATATGGTTGTCAAATGAATGAACATGATAGTGAAAATATAAAAGCATTACTAGAAAAGATGGGATTCATAGAAATTGAAGAATATGAACATGCAGATTTAATATTGTTAAATACCTGTTCAATAAGAGAAAATGCCCACAATAAAGCATTTGGAATGTTAGGAAGATTAAAACATTTAAAAGAAAAGAGAAAAGATTTAATAGTAGGTTTATGTGGTTGTATGGCTCAAGAAGAAGGCGTAATCGACCAAATTATGAAAAAATATAAGTTTGTAAACTTTGTATTTGGAACCCACAATATAAATCATCTTCCAGAAATAGTAGATAAAGCAATAATAAAAAATAAACAAGAAATAGAAGTCTTTTCAAAAGAAGGAGATTTAATAGAAAATATGCCTGTAAGACGTGCGAATAGTTATAAGGCCTATGTAAATATTATTTATGGTTGTGATAAGTTTTGCACATATTGCATCGTTCCCTTTACAAGAGGAGGAGAACGTAGCAGAAGAAAAGAAGACATCTTAAAGGAAATCGATAGTTTAGTAAAAGATGGCTATCAAGAAGTAACCTTATTGGGTCAAAATGTAAATGCTTATGGAAAAGATTTATATGATGACTATGGATTAGGAGACTTATTAGAGGATGTAAGTAAAACAAATATTCCAAGAATTCGTTTTACAACCTCTCATCCATGGGATTTTACAGATAAAATGATAGATATAATAGCAAAGTATGATAATATTATGCCTAGTATTCATCTCCCTCTACAATCTGGTAGTAGTAAAATATTAAAATTAATGGGCAGACGCTACACAAAAGAAAGTTATTTAGAGCTATTTAATAAGATGAAAGAAAAAATACCAAATGTTGCAATATCTACAGATATTATTGTAGGTTTTCCAGGAGAAACAGAAGAAGACTTCTTAGAAACATTAGAAGTAGTCGAACATTGTAAATATGACAATGCCTTTACTTTCATTTATTCAAAAAGAGAAAATACAGCTGCAGCAAAATTAAAGGATGAAATAAGTCAATCAGAAAAGGAAAACAGATTACAAAGACTAAATAACATAGTAAATAAATATTTTTTAGAAAAAAATAAAAAGCTAGTAGGATGTACAGTAGAAGTATTAACAGAAGGAAAAAGTCCAAAGAAAGAGAATTTGTATTATGGATATACTAAGACCAATAAATTAGTAAATTTTGATGGACAAAATATAAAAGAAGGAGAATTAGTATCTGTTAAGATTACAGATGCTAAAACATGGAGCCTAGATGGAAAAGTATTTAAATAACAACTCAAGTGAGAAACTTGATAAAATAATAAAATATATAATGAATAGTAAACCCTATATAAAGGTAAAAGAATTAAAAGAGAAAATGAAAAAAGATACATCCTTAATGAATTTAATAAATGATGTAAAAGCTTTACAAAAAACCTATATTAAAAGTGGAAAAGATAAAAAAATAAAAAAGGACTTAGACGAAAAATTAAATCATCTAAATAAAAATAATTTATATGCAGAATATAACTATTATTTAGAACAAGTAAACAAAATGATCGATTTTGTAAATGAAGAATTAAATGCCTATTTCCATAATTTAACAAATAACATAGTATTAGATAAATAACAAATAGTAACAATTTTTGTGTTACTTTTTTTCTATTTCTTGCATAGACTAAAGTAGAGGAGGGAAAAAAGTGGCAAATTATCGTGAAATCGTTACAAAGACAGTAATAGGAAAAGGCAAAAAAACGTTTATAACTAATAGTAGAAAATCGGTTGAAAATACCCCATCTACCATATTAGGATGTTGGGTAATTAATCATACTTTTAAAGGGGAAAAGTATGGAGAAAAAGTAAATATAAAAGGAAGTTATGATATTAATGTTTGGTACTCTTATGATAACGACACAAAAACAGATGTTATAAAACAAACAGACCATTATAATGAAATCGTAACAATAAAAAATAATCGTGAAGTATTAAATGAGGAAATCATAGTAAGAAGCTTAAAACAGCCTAGTTGTACAAAAGTAGAAATAGATGGAAATGATATTGTATATACTATAGAAAAAGAGTTAGGAATTGAACTAGTAGGAGATGAAAAAGTAAAAATAGAAACAAGTGAAGAAGAAGATCCTTGGGATGAAATAATTGATGATGTAGGAGATCAAATTGAAAACACAGTACAAGAGAATTATATAGACGAAAGTAAAGATATATAATTCTTTTATTCTTGTCATATTTTGTAGAAAAATATTTTGACAGTAACTATCAAATATGGTAATATTAAATTGTCAAAAGATTTGCAAAGTAGGAAAGGTTTTTAGTTGATAATGCTAATAAAAAGTATTATTTACTAATGATGTTTTTCATGGAAGAATACCCACACTACTATGAAAAATAGAAATAGTAATATCAACGTACCTATCATATTTAATCTTTTCTAGCTGTAGGTTTTGACAGGCAAGTAAGAAGATATATAATGCATGATATATCACTTTACTTACCCACATGTGGAGAACTCTATTTTTTCCGTAGTAGGGTTTTCTAAGAAATAAAGACGCTTGCCTGTGAGGCGTGTTTTTTAAATGTATAGATTGATATTTATTATCTAAAAAAGCTATTAATGAATAAATTAATAGCTTTTTCTTGATTTTATATAATAAGAAAAAGATTTATGATAATATATTTTTATTAATGAAACCTATCTTTAAATATAGAACAATTTAAAAATAGCTAAGAAAAATAGGATATGAAAAAATAAAAAAAGACTATCCGAATAAATCAAATAATCTTTTAATTTCTATTGAAGCTACACCCCCTGAAAGGGTAGCTTCTTAAAAAAGAATAAAAAGGGGTTGGCTAGTGTGATACTAGCGACCAATTCGCCTAATAACCGAATTGGTGATTACTATCTTAATCATTCTTGAGGCATTTGTCAACATTTTTTTAACATTTTTTTATGAAATACAGACTATATAAGAAATAGTTGAAAATTTTACCAAAAAATAGTATAATTAGAATGTTTTACTAACGGGGGAAACTTTATGAAAGAAATAAAAATTATAACAAAAAGAAATAGAATAAGAATGGTATTAGGTGCTTTAATTCTTAGCTCATCCATAGGAGTATCGAATAAAAGAAAAGAAAAAAGACCAGATCCTATATCAGAAGGTATATATGAATATGTGT
Organism: Bacilli bacterium; assembly: GCA_022793235.1. Lineage (GTDB taxonomy): Bacteria > Bacillota_I > Bacilli_A > RF39 > UBA660 > UBA2730. The sequence goes on from JAAWCL010000110.1 coordinate 35,270, forward strand.
ATGATACAGAAAAGGAAGGATTACACATAAAACAAGATTTAGAGGAAATAAAAACTTTAATAGTTAGTGCAGAAGACTGTGATTTTAAAGATATAGCGCGTTTTCCAAATCTACAAGAAATAAAAATACTAAATCCAGAAAAACTAACAAAAGAAGATAAAATTTATATTAATTCCTATGAAGATATAAAAAAAATAAAATTAATTTTAAATGGAACGAGTATACAGAAGAAAAACATCATAGATTTATCTTGGATTGATGAAAAAATAAATATAGTCATAGATAAAAATGCAAATTTAGAACTATTTAGAAAAGATTTAGTAGATCTATATTTATATAACCTATATAATAATTTAAATGAAAAGGACAAAAATAGAATTTCATTTGAATGCTTAAATAAGGAAAGAATGGAAGAATTAACAAAATGGCATTATATATTAAGTAGTATTGTAAACTCATTTTCCTTTACAGAAGAAACAACAGAAGAAGAAAAAGTAATGACAATTGCCTATTATGTAACAAGAGCACTAGAATATGATCCAGAAATAGCAGAAAGACTAAATAGTGAAACAAAAAAACTATATGATGAGAAAATATATTATTACAATCATAATTTATTAGGAGCTCTTTTTAATAGAGAGGGAAATTATGGAATATGTTGTAATTATGCAGCTTTAACCAGTATACTAGGATATTACGCAAATGTGCCCTTAAAATATACAAGTGGAATATATGATGAAGGAGAAAACAACCAACATGCTTGGTGTACTTATAAGGATACAATTGTAGATACAACTTTTCTAGATGAAAACTCCTCTTATATAAGTCTTAGTGAAAAACTATATAACACATTGGATGAAGAAAAAAAAGAAAGATATATAAGATACATAAGAAAAATAGTATTTGAAACATCAAATCTTTATAAAGCACAAAAAACTATATTAGAAAAATTGTATGATCAAAATGAAGAAAAGAACTACATTATAAACGAAGAAGAAATGGAAATATATAATTTGAATCAAAAACTATTATTAATTTATGAAATGATTAATGCAATTTCCATCTTATTACTTGGAGAAAATTTAGTAAATAAAAAGGATAAAGAAAAAAAGTATTGCAAAACAAAAAATAAATAACAGAAAAATTTGGTATTTTTCAAAGATTATGTTATAATATTGACAGAAAGGAGTGGGAAAGATGAATCCCACTCTTTAGTTTTAAAAATGAAAGGAGTATTTATGTTTAAAGAATTAGAAGAAAGAATAAATGAAAGTATTAAAGAAAAAAAACTTTTTGTAG
>JAAWCL010000255.1 GCA_022793235.1 Bacilli bacterium
ATGGTGCGCCCTCAAGGATTCGAACCTTGGACCCACCGGTTATGAGCCGGTTGCTCTGACCAACTGAGCTAAGGGCGCATCTCAACGCACTTCTAAGTATAAAACATTTTATAATAGATGTCAATACTTTTTTGTAAAAAAATTAAGAAGTTCTTGAAAAAAGTATTGATAAAAATAGGAAAAAAGTAAAATAAAAAAGATGTAAAGTGTAAATATCCGTAGAAGATTTTGTTCACAAAAAAATCACAAATAATTTTAGCAATATGTATTGACAATTGCTAAAATTGGATATAATATATAGGAGGTTTAGCAGTCGAAAGGCTAAATTGCTAAAAGAGGTGCAAAAGTGGAAGATAGAAAAAAGAAAATATTGCAAGCAATTGTAGAAGAATATATTAATACAGCAGAACCAGTTAGTTCAGGCAGTATTGTAAAAAAATATGGGCTAGAGCTAAGTAGTGCTACAATTCGAAACGAAATGGCAGACTTAGAAAAAGTAGGTTATTTAGAAAAACCACATACATCTAGTGGAAGAGTTCCATCCGCAAAAGGTTATAGGTTGTATGTTAATGAATTACTAAACGACCAAAATATTAGTTTAGATGAAATTAGATATATTCAATCAAAACTAGAAACAAGGGTAAATGAAATAGAGGAACTTACTAAAATTACAACCAATACTTTATCAGAGATTACACATTATACAACAGTTGCAATTGGACCTAGAACAACAATGCAAAATATAGAAGAAATTAAGTTTGTTCTATTAGGAACAAGAATGCTTATGGCAGTTATTTTAACAGATAGTGGTATTATTAAAGAAACCATTATAAAATTTGACGAAGACATTACAAACGAGCAAGTAGATACTTTAAATTTTATATTTAACAATAAATTAAAAGGAAAGCCAATAGAAGAAATAGACAAACCACTAGAAGAATATATTTTTTCACATATGAATTATAGTTTAAAAGTGATTAAGCCAATTATGGAACAACTGAACAAGACAATTACAGCAGAAGACAAAATATACTTAGAAGGAACCAATAAAGCATTCGACCTTCCAGAGTTTAAAAGTTTAGATGTGGCAAAGAATTTTATTAATGTCATTGACCAAAAAGAAATTGTAGCTGATTTATTAAACACAGGTTTTGCCAATGATATTAACGTATATATAGGAAATGAAAACGAAAATGAACAATTAAAAGATTTTAGCATTATTACATTTAAACATAAATATAAAAACAAAGACTTAGGAACAATAGGAATTATTGGACCAACCAGAATGGATTATTCAAAAGTAATCTCTGTTATGAAATAC
>JAAWCL010000256.1 GCA_022793235.1 Bacilli bacterium
AATAAATCTACACTAAGACTTTGTATACAATCTAAATCTTGATTAGCAAGAGAAGAAAAGGAAGAAAGATTAGAATTTATAGAAAAATAGTATAATAAAATAGACCAAATATGATAAAAAGACATAAAATCAATAGAATATTTATTAAAAACATAAGTCTTAGCTTCCTGCATAAAATCAGATTCTAAAAAGGAATTAGTCTTCCAACGACTAAATAAATCCTTATTTAATAAAGTCCTCATATCTAAATAAAATTCTCTACAAACTTGATAGAATATAGAATGATTTCCAAACACAATATTCTCATTACAATCATAATGTAAAGATTCAGGAAATTTGTATTTTGCAAACTGAATATCATAATAAACAGCTTCTCCTTCTTTCATAGCATCTTGTATAAGATGAGAAAAAAAATAGGAAGAAGATACAAAATAAGAATCATCAGATTGAGTTAAATGTAGCATTTCATGATAAAGGATTTCCTCTAAATATAAATCAGATAAAATTGCAACAACTTTTTTAGAAATAGTTACACCTAAAACACATTCAGAAACAAAAAAATCTTGAATATCAACATAAGAGGAAAGATTTACCTTAGAATCAATATAAAATTGCTCAACATGATATTGTAAATAAAAAAGAATAGAAGAAATTTGTTCCAATTTTTCATCAAAATCCATCTTAGAAATCAGTACTAGAACATCCTCTATTTTACTTTTTACAAAACAAGAAAAAGTCTTTTCCTTAAAAATTTCATTTAATTTTTGTTTTATATACTGCTCGAATCCAACCATAACATCCCCCAAAAGTAAAACTTTTTCTTTAAAACTATTTCATATCTGTTTAAAACATATGTATTTTATTTTAATTTTTTGGTAAAACAAATTATTCTGTTAACTTCTCTAAATCCATTTTTTAAATGAAATTTATAGCTCATTTCATTATTTAACTCACAATCACTAGCCAATTCATTGCAATCCTTTTCTTTTGCCCATTTCTCACACTCTATAAGTAACAAGTGTGCAATACCTTTCTATATTTTTCTTTTACAAAAATACCTTCTAAATAAGCAATAGGACTAGATATAGCTCCCTCCACATACTCATACCTTAAAGATATTTGAGAAAAAGCAATGGGAATATTATTTTCATAATAAATAAATATACACACCTGATCTGAAGATAAATATTCTAAAAATTCACTTTTTAGATCATTCAAGGAATGCTCTCTCCATAATTCTTTTGCCAATTTCGCTACAACTAAATAGTCCTCTTTTCTTGCTTTTACTATCATATCTCCACAAATTTAAATTTTTCTGCATTACTCATATTCGTATTAAGTATTATATCACAAATCTGAACATACTATAATTTTTTTAAATTTTATTATACAAAAAAGAGACATAAAATATTAAAATGTAACCTATAAAGTGGACTTTCAAAAAAAAGAG
>JAAWCL010000257.1 GCA_022793235.1 Bacilli bacterium
AGTGTTACATTGACACAAACAGGATTAAGTAATGATACGAGGTACCATTTTAAAGTAGTAGTTAGTGATGGAATAAATGATACATCTTCAAATGAGAGTAACGAGAAGACGTATTGCAAAGGAGATTATTGTGATGGTGGATATTATGAATATCCTGCTTGTACTCCATGTAATGGTACTGGGCAGATAACTTGTACAGCAAGTGGTTGTACAAATGGGAAAGTCAATTGTTCTAATTGTTCTGGTACTGGAATAAACGGTACTGAAACTATAACTTGTAGAACTTGTAATGGTTCGCGGTCAAGGTCCGGGATATTGCGGTGGTAGTTTTCAATTTGTATCGGGCTCAACAAATTATAATGGTAGATGTCGCAGTTGTGGTGGTAGTGCACAAACTGCAAGTTATTCGTGTTCTTATTGTGGAACCATAAAATATAGGTACGATTGTTCTAATTGTGGTTACAGTTATTTGCCATATCTTTCTAGTTGTGATGCTAGAGCAAAATGTAGTAAATGTAAGGGTTCAACCAAAGAAACTGTTAATAAAGTTTGCCCTGCTTGTAGTGCTGGGAAAGTGGATTGTGGTATTTGTTCAGGAACTGGAAAAATACCACATACAGTATGTTCAAGTACAGGACATTTAACAGAATGGCATAATTGCCAAGCACATAACATAAAAGATGAACACTACTATTGCACATCTAATTCATACCATGGAGATAACGTGAGCCAATATCATAAATAATAACCGTAGTCTTACATATAGTGAATTAACACTACATGTAAGACTATTTATATATTTACGTTATTAATGATATTGACCAACGTTGTTGCCATGATTTGAACTAGATGTACAATAATAATGACCACCAGATACAGTATGGGCAGTACACGGTCCACTACGTTCAATTTGTCCATCTCCTCCACAAGTTGTACAATTGACTTTTCCGAGTTTGCCCACACCGGGCGGATTCGGAATTTTTTCTCCTTGTACATCCCGCAGAAGGTGCACTGGTTGTTGGAGC
>JAAWCL010000258.1 GCA_022793235.1 Bacilli bacterium
AGTATACTGTGTGTTTCAATGCTTGCAGGTAACGTTACACCTGTATTTGCGGCAGAGGTAAGTGCTGCAAGTATATATAATAAAGGCACAACAGAAAATGTTTTAAAAGAAACAGAAACTTTATCTAAAGGAACTGGAAACTATTTTGTTACAATACCCAAAACTGTTTCACTTGGAATAGATAAACAAGGGGCATATTCTGTTAAGGTTGAAGGGGATATTCCATTTTGCAAACAGGTGTATGTTTCACCAATTGATGGAATTAAGGATTCTGCTGATATTGATTTTTACATAAAGAACCAGAATGCCATAAATCCAAAAAATAATGCGGTGGCAACCATCACCCATACCAAGTTCTATTGGAGTCATGAAGAAGTCAGTGCTGGGTATGAGGAAACAGATAACTATATTGTAGCAAAAAATCTTTCCGCAGGCATTTGGAAGGGAACTTTCCAGATGGAGATTGGTATGAGGACAGACCCGTCACATATCCATGATTATGTGGGAGTGATTACAAAGGAGCCTTCATGTACAGAAACAGGAGAAAAGACATATACCTGTGAATGTGGTGATAGCTATATAGAAAAAATACCTGCTTTAGGGCATAGTTATGGTGATGATGATGTCTGCATCAGGTGTGAAGAACTTCATCCTGACCACAAACATACTTATACTTCGGCAGTAACAAAGGAACCTACGTGTACAGAAGAAGGAGAAAGGACATATATCTGTAAATGTGGAGATATCTATACGGAAAAAATATCTGCAACAGGTCAGCATGATTATAATGAAACTGTAACAAAGGAACCTACGTGTATAGAAGAAGGAGAAAGGACATATACCTGTAAATGTGGAGATACTTATATAGAAAAGATACCTGCCATAGAGCATAGTTATATTGAAACAATAACGAAACAACCAACTTGTATAGAGGAAGGTGTGAAGACTTATACTTGCGAACATTGTGGAGATACCTATACAGAAAAGATACCTGCTATAGGTCATAATTTTGTAGATGGTGAATGTACAAATTGTGGAGAAATAGATTCTAGTTATCACAATTGGAAACCATTATATTTTAATGTGTCAGGACTGCCTGTTACAAAGACTGCGGATGGATATGTTAGTGGATATGGTAAATCTGTAACACAAAATAATGATTTGATTATTAATGTTCCAGATTGGTATCCTATAAATGTTTCTTATACATATAATTATGAGTATCAATATGATCCATACTGTTCTGGTTATCTTAGATGTGGAGATTTTAGTTTCTCTAAGAGTAGTACAACAAGCTCTACTTCAGGAAGTAATTCAGGAAGTAAAACAATGTCTTTAAAACC
>JAAWCL010000111.1 GCA_022793235.1 Bacilli bacterium
CGTTTGCTATTATTTCTGTTTTTGTTTTTGTACAAGTTGGATCTGAACATCTATAATTTTGTTTTGCTATATGTCCATCTTCTGCTACTTCATAATAGACTTCTCCATCTTCTATCCAACTACATTCATGTTCTTTTTCTATTTCTCTTGTTACTATAGCACCACATTCATCACATTTGCCACTTTCTGTTTTTCCATCTGTATTTGGTGTCCAATTACTTACTGTATGTTTTCCTTTTGCTATTATTTCTGTTTTAGTTTTCGTACAAGTTGGATCTGAACATCTATAATTTTGTTTTGCTATATGTCCATCTTCTGCTACTTCATAATAGATTTCTCCATCTTTTATCCATGTACATTCATGTTCTTTTTTTATTTCTCTTGTCATTACATGTCCACAATTTAAACATATACGACTTTCTGTTTTTCCATCTGGATTGGGAGTCCACTTACTATATTTATGATTTCTATATTCTTTAAAACCACATTCACATTCTGATATCTCTTTTTCATCATTTAATGCTTTCCAGTTCGTTCTTTTATGGATTTCTTCTACTTTTTCTACTTTTATACTATTATCTTTTTTACAAACATATGTTAAGATTTTTGTATGTTTTTCTTGGTTTATTTCGTATTTTGTATCTTTTAAAACATATTCATGATTATGTGAAGGCTTATTATAGTCTGGTTCACTTGGACCTGGTGATGGATAAATCGGTGTTGGAGAAATTGGTGAGATAGTTTGTTGTTTTTCTCTTGTTATTGTATGACTACAATTTTGGCATATTAGAGTTTCTGTTCCATCTCCATTGTCTTTTGCTTCACCAAAGTCATGAGGTCTTGTTTGACTATAACCACATACACATCTATTTATTTCCTGTTCATCATTTAAACTTTCCCATTTCTCATTATCATGACTACTTTTTGTAATTATCGTTAAACTTCCAGAGCTTTTTATCCATTTATATTTAGTTTCAATTGAATGTGTTCCATCTCCATTGTCTTTGTAGTTCACTGTTTTAATGTAATCTACACCTTCAACCAATTCTTCTAATAATTTAGCTTTTATCCTTGTCATTTTATGACCACAAGTTTTACAAATACGGCTTTCTGTTATACCATTTTTATCTTCTACCCACTCACTATATTTATGTTTCCTAATCTTTTCTGCTCCACATTCACATTTTGCTTTTTCATATTCATCATCAAAGGCTTGAAATTTAGTAAATTTGTGTTTATATGTCTTTTTTACAGTTTTAACTTTTTTACAGCTTTTATCAGAACATTTCATTTTTTTAATTATAGTATGTGTTCCATTATCATTTATTCTATATTTTTGACTTATTAGTTCATATTTATGAGTGTGTTTTTCTTTTTTCTTTTTGTTTTTCTTGTTAGATTCTTTACTTGTTTCTTTTTTATCTTTTTCTTTATTCTTTTGTTCTGTTTTAATCAGTTTTGCCTCATTTTTTAAAGCATTTAAAAGTTCAGTATTTTTTTCAGCTGATGTATTATAGTCTTTAATTCCATATTGCTTTGCCAACTCTTTACGATATTCTACTGAAATATCATATCCTGCAAGTCTTAACGCATCTTCTAAAGATACTCCATTATAATCTCCTATATTTACACCTGTTCGTTTTTCATTTAGTTTTACTTTTTCTGGTTTTGTATTTTTTTGAGAAGCATTATAAATTTCTTGTTCTACTTCCTTGGTTACTGCTGTTATTTCATCTTGGGTAGTATAAATATGATTTCCTATTTCAACATTTATATTTTCCAAATCCTCGTTTAAATTTAAATATGATTCATTTTCTATTATTTTTTCATGTTCTTTTATATTTTCTCTATTTAATACAAAGTTTGTTGAACCTGTTCCTAATGTAGCTATAGCTGTCCCCACTGCTGTTAGTCTTATTCCTACTCTTTTTAGTTTTTCTTTTACTTTTTTGATGAAATTCATTCCTATTCACACTCCCTTTTTCATTTATGGCATATATTCTACTTTATTTGTCGACTTTTGTCAACCACTTTACATTTTTTTGCTCTTTATTTAAATATAATGCCTAATATATTTTTTTATGTTTTATTTATAAAACTTTTATGATATAAATTTCAACAAATTTCGACTTTTTTTGTACGCATTAATATCATAACATTTACTAAAAAAAATGACAATAGTATTTTTTTGGAAAAATAAAAAAAATAATCTCTAATTTTTTTAGTGATTATTCTATATAGTTTTCTTCTTAATTTTTTGGTTTAAATATTAAGGTAAAGAAGAATGAGAATATAATAGCAGCACTTATACCTGATGCTGTTAAACTAAACATTCCCATTATTATACCTAGTGGACCAAAACTAACTGCGCTAGCAAGTCCTCCATGTATTAATTGATGACCAAAGCTTGTAATAGGAACCATTGCTCCACCACCTACTATCTCTACTATTTTATCATAAATGCTAAAGGTGTCTAAAAAGCTGCCTATTACAACAAATATACTTGTAATATGTCCAGGGGTTAATTTTGTATTATCTAGTATTAATTGTGCTATTACACAGATTAGACCACAAAATAAGAATGAATATAATATTTTTATCATATAACCTCCAAACTCACTGCATGTGCAATACTTAAAATATTTTCTTTTTGAAATACAAAATTTGGATTAAATAGTGCACCTGTTGCTACCATTAAAACTCTTTTTATATTTTTTTGTCTCATTTGTTCTAAAACAATTGTATATAATACCAAAGCACTACATACTGGACCACTTCCTCCAGCTAATATTTCTTTTTGTTTTTTTAAATCATATAACATTATTCCACAATCATTGTAGTTGTTACTTATATCAATTTTATATTCTTTTTTCATATATTCTATTAAAATCTCTTTACCATATAATCCTAAATCTCCTGTTAATATCAAATCATAATAATTAGGATCTCTATTCGTATCTGTTAAATGTTGATAGATGGTTTCTGCTGCAGCTGGTGCCATAACGGCCCCCATATTTAGTGGATCTTTTTGTTCTAAATCCATTATTTTTCCAATTGTTCCACTTTCTATCTTTATATTTGTTTTTTCATCTGTTAATATAGCACTTGCTCCTCCTGTTGAAGTAAAGGTTGCTGTTTTTGGTTTAGGTGCCCCGTATTCAGTTGGGTTTCTAAATTGCTTTTCACTTGACATATTATGGGAACTTACACTACATATACATTTTTTTATATATTTAGATGATATTAAACTTGAACCTATAATTAATGCTTCTGTATTTGTTGCACAAGCATTATATATTCCTAAAAATGGTTTTCCTAAATCATAGGCTGCATAACTTGATGAAGATATTTGATTTAGCAAATCTCCTGCTATAAGTAGATCGATATCTTCTTTTGTTAAGTTACTCTTTTTTAGAACTTTTTTCATACTTTCATTTAAAAGGTGGACCTCTGCTCTTTCCCATGATGTTTCTTCACAATATAAATCTTTATATGTTTTATCAAATAAATTTCCAAGTGGTCCTTTTTTTTCATAAGGTCCTGCAATCGTTGCTACTTCTTTTAAATAAACATTATTAAATTTAAATGTCATACGGCTCCCCCTCCTATTAGTAATCTAATCATCCCAAAACTCCAGGCTGATACGACTCCATAAACAATAACAGTTCCTGCTAATTTAAAGGCATTGCTTCCTATTCCATACACTAACCCTTCTGTCTTATATTCTAATGATGCACTTTGCATTGAATGTGCAAAACCAGTTATTGGAATTAATAATCCGCATCTAGCAAAGGTTACCCATTTATCAAAAAATCCTAAAGCGGTACATAAGCATGCCAAAAATATTAATGTAATAATCATATAGGTACTGGCTTGTGATTGTGAAATATGAAACCACATAATATAAAGTTCTATTAATATTTCTCCTAAACCTCCTATTAAGCCACCTATTAAAAAAGCTACTAAACAATTTTTCCCTCTATGTTCATTTGGCTTATGTTTTTCTGTTATTTCTTCATACTTTTTATTTTTCATTTTCTTCACCATTTATAAGATGGACACTTTTTTTTTATTTATACAAAAAAAGCTTATTTTTATAAGCGATTTTTTAATTTCTGTAGGATTTTATTTTCTTTTCGTGATATTTGAGGTTGGCTTATACCTAATGTTGATGATATTTCACTTTGACTATACCCCTCATAATACTTACTGTATATAATTTGTTGTTCTTCTATACTTAATTTTTCTAGTTCCTTATGTAAGTCCATAATTGTACATTCCATATTTGGTTCATATGTTTTAATTGAATTGTAATAATTCATTTCTTCTTGTTCTTCATATGTTTCATCTAAACTCTTTGTTCTCATGCATGATTCTTTCACAAATGATAATTCTTCTTCTTTTATTCCTAAATAAATGCTTAATTCATAGTCTGATGGTTCTCTTAATAAAATCTGTCTTAATACATCTCTTGCTATTTCTATTTGTTTATTTGTTCTTATTAAATCACGACTCACTCTTACTGTTTTATTATTTCGAATAAATTCTGTTATTTCTCCTAAAATTGATGGGTAGGCATAACTTGAAAATTGGGCTCCTTTATTTTCTTTATATGTTTTTAATGCTTTTGTTACCCCCATCATCCCAGCTTGATATAAGTCTTCTTTTTCTGGATACCACCAATAATATTTATTCATTATTCCATATACTAGAGGTTCCTGTGCCAATATTTTATCCATGTCTACATCAAGTATTTTATTCATAATATTCTTCTCCTTATATAGTTATTAAATTATATATTTCTCTTTCATCACTTACATAATACAATCTTGTTTTTTCTTTTCCTATTTTTTCTTGATATAGTTTATTTAACCCACACATAATCACTTGTCCACAATTTAAAAATATTTCAATTAGTTTACTCTGTATCTTTGTTAAGGTATCCTCTTCTATTTTGTCTACATTCTTAAAATTAAATGCATAAAAGCTCATGCCCTGATTATATAATAAATAATCTATTTCTTCATTAAACTTGGAATAACTGTTATTATCAAAAACTCCACTAAAGTTTAATATTAAAATTCCTTTTTTTACATAAGTCGTTATATCCATTTTTCCACCTCTTGTTAAAATATAAATCTTATTTAAAGAAAAATACATACTTTCGACAAAAGATGCCTTTTTTTTCGATAGACATTTTTCGACATTTATTATTTTCTTTATACTATATTATTCGATATAAATTCATTCTTTTTCATTTTTTTATTTTTATATGAAAAAAAAGTAGGCTTCTTTTTCTACTTTTTTCATTTATATTTAAGAGATATTTTATTTTCAACTTCTATTTTTCTTCCTTATTCTGTTCTTATATGTAACTTATTTTTAATGCTTATTATTATATAATATACAAATCCAATACTTAGTATAGTTAGGAGTATTATTCCCCAAGTCTTTTCATTATTCAAATTATGGGAGACAATTTCTAGCTCCTCCTTTATATCTATAAGTTCTTCTTCATATTTTATAGCATATCTACCTAACTCCTGGATTTCTACCTCTATCATATTGTCTTCTTTTTTATAGTATGGTAATCTTTCTACTTCTTTTTTATTAATTATTTTATAAATACCTTCAAATTTCCTATTACTATCTATTTTTATAGTCATTAGCATAGGTGTATTTTTTATATTTAGTTTTTTATTTTCTTTGGCTAGATAAAGTAAAAAATAGTCTGTATTTTTTCCTATATATTTAGATAATGTTTCGTTTATTTTTAGTTTATCCATTTGAAGGGTAAACTCATCTGCTATTTTATTGGGTGTAAGAATAGAAATATTATTTATAAAGTAAATTTTATTTTCTTGATTTCCATTTGTCATTTTTTTTATATTATTCTTTTTAACTAAATTATTTGTATTTTTATAGGGGGTTTGTATTGTATAAGTATTTTTTCTAAAATCTTGAATTGTTTTTATTGAAATAAAGGTTAAGAAACATAATAATATTCCCATATATATACATATTTTTGTAGTATTATCTAATTTATTATATTTTTTCATAAATGAATCTCCCCTTTTTTGTTAGTGTATATTATAACGATTTCTTATTTTTTTTCAATAGCTTTTTTTATTTTTTTATGATATGATGATTTTATCATATAAGTAAGGGGATGTTTAATATGCATTCAGTGGAGCAGATTAAAACTTTTTTAGAAAAAAATTTAACAAATTTTAGATATTTACATAGTCTTATGGTTGCTGAAATAGCTAGAGAACTTGCTCAAGTCTATCATGTTGATGAAGGAAAGGCCTACTTAGCTGGTCTTATTCATGATATTGCTAAAGAGTTTAATGAAAAGAAAAATAAAAATTTTATTCTTAAATATGGGCTGTCTGAGAAGCTTTTATATGATTGTTATAAAGAACTTGTTCATGCTGATATTGGAGCTTTAATTGCCAAAGAAAAATTTGGATTCGATGAAGATATTTGTAATGCTATTAAATATCATACTATAGGGAATATCTATATGGATACTTTTGCTAAAATTATTTTTATTGCTGATAAAATTGGACGAAAAAAGCTTAATTCTAATCTGTTAAAGGTTAAAGAGTTTGCTTATTATGGAAAATTAGATCAAGCTTTGTTATTTTTCTTATTATCACAAAAGAAAAAGTTGGAGAAGGATTGTATATCTATGCATCCACATACACTTTGTTTAATAGAGCTTTTGCAAAATAATTGTTAAATCTTTATATAAATTTTATTTTTCGGTGTTATTCTTTCGCTATTGAAGATTATTAGAGTTGTAATTATAACCTATTATTTTATTTATTCTTTCTCATTTTTTACTTTATATAATATATTATTAAGACATTATTATATGTTAATCATAATTTTTTATAAAAAGGGATGTCAATAGTTTAGGAAAATGTCTCGAAAAAAATTAAACATTAACGGGGAAATTTATTCCAATTTCCTTTTGACAATAAGTCGAATCATTATCCATTTTCAAAAAATGAAAATTAATAATA
>JAAWCL010000259.1 GCA_022793235.1 Bacilli bacterium
AAAGGAGAGAAAAAAATGATATTAGAAACAAAAAATAAAACAATAAAATTAGTATTGAAAACAAGGAAGATAGTTGATATTTCCAACATGTTAAAAAATAAAAATTATGAGGAAGCTTTTACAAAAGCATATGCTATTTGTGATTTAGATGCTTTAACTAAAATGATATATATATTAGCAGAGGATGAAAATGGAAAGAATATGTTTACTAGTTCAGAGGAAGTATATGACTTTTTAGATGATTGTAGAAAAGAAAACAAAATGAATTTTATAGATATTTATAAAAAGATTGCTGAGGAATTAAATAGTGAGGGTTTTTTCAAAAGCAAGATGAGCAAAAAGGAACTAGAAGAGATGATTTCAAATCCTTTATCAACCATCAATATGAACGAATTAATGCAGAAATCAACAGAAAAGGCAATGAGCAAGATAGCAGAGGAACAATTTCAAGGTTACAAGGGATAAATGATATTGTAAATAATATAAAGGAGGCTAATAATTTAGTAGATTTACTATATAAAACAGAGCCTCTTTGCTATTATTTTGATATGAAGCCACAAGAGTTTTGGGATAGTACTTATAGACAAGTTAGTATTTATATGCAAACTCATTTGATTAAAGTTGTTGATGATTTAAAACGTGAAATAAATCTCCAAGAAGCAGTTACTAATAAGATGATAAGAGCTGATAGTATGAGTAAAAGACCGAAGATAGTTTTGATACGTGATAGTTATAAAGAACTGTTTAGGGAAGAAGAAGAAAAAATAATGTCTCCTAATGAAATAAAAAGAAGAATGCGTGAAGTTATGAATGAGGAAAAAAATAAATAATTCCACCTTTTCGACAAGATTCGACAAACTTTGCATTTTTTGTATGTTATAATTTCAAATATTGATATTAAATGTCATATAATAGAAAAGGGGGAAATGATTATGGCAAATCATGGAGAAACAAAGAAGAGTGGTATAGGAACTGCTGGTTTAGTATTAGGAATTATAGGAATTTGTACTTCTTTTATTCCAATTATTAACAATTTATCATTTGTTATGGGAGTTTTAGCTATTATTTTTGGGCTTATAGCATTAGTGAAACAAGATAGTAAAGGGAAAACAATTACTACTATCATTTTAGGTATACTTGCTATTGTTATAACTCTTAATGCACAAAAAACATTATCAGACTCTTTAA
>JAAWCL010000112.1 GCA_022793235.1 Bacilli bacterium
ACTTTCCATTTTCTTACTCCTTATATTTTGTAACCAATTAGTTACTATTATAAATATTTTATAACCATTCAGTTACAATGTCAATAGGAGGTTTAAAAATGATATTCCAAAGAGTAAAAAAACTAAGAGAAGATTATGAATATACACAAGATTTTGTTGCTAGTAAACTAAAAATTAATCGTGTTGTATATAATCGATATGAAAATGGTATACGAGATATCCCTATAGATATATTAATTGAATTATCCAAATTATATAATGTTTCTACTTGTTATATATTGGAACAAACTAATATTAAAAATTATGATATTTTTTTAAGAGACATTCAGGAGTTTGAAGATACTCTTCTTTGTAATCAATGTGGTAAAAAGAATATGAAACATAGTTGTGAACAAAACTACCTGTTTATATGTTCTTCTTGTAATTTTTCAATGGATATGAAAAGTACTAATTATTGTAAAAATTAAATTATGATGAAAAAAAGATGATTTTATCTCTCATCTTTTTTTTCTAGAACTATGTTTATAATTTCTTTATGTATTTCTTCTCTTGTCTTAATTTTTTTATTTTCTACACATTCAATCCTTTTCCATCCATATAATTCAAACAATTCAATATAGGCTTCTTCGCTGTTTCTTAGGAATTCTTTGTCCTTTTCATTATCATCTAGATTTCCTCTTATTTTTAGTAACTCTATTGTATTTTCATAAGGGACATGCAAATAAATAGTAATATCTGGTTTAGGTAATTTTAATAGCCAATATTCTAATTTATCAATCCATTGATACATATTAAATCTTTCATCTTTATCTTTTATTTTACTACCTTGATGCGCTTGATTAGAACTGGTATATCTATCTAAAATAACATAATATCCCTTATTATAGTATTCTAGTATTTCCTTATCCATATTATATTTTCTATCTGCAGCATAATAGAGTGAAGAAACATAAGGATCTACATTATTTGATCCTTCTTTAAAATAAGGCTCTTTATTTTTCCCTAAGTAGCAATTTCCTATGATTTTACCTGTTGGGGAATTATAATTTGGAAAGCTCATTTTAAAACTATTTATATTTTTTCTTTTTAATGCTTCTTCTAATAACAGAGATTGTGTTTCTTTTCCAGAACAATCTGTTCCTTCTATTACTATAATTTTCCCTTTCATAAGAGCTTAGTCCTTTCCTTTTGCATTACTCTATGATATTATTTTCACTATCAAATTTAAATAAAATCTGTTTTCTACTTGCTAAATAATCACACATATGCACAAAATTTTGCCATTTGCTCTTTGGTTTTGGTAACACTTCATTTCCATTATAATCTTTTGTCCAAGGTCCCATATGACTGGCTATTACTGTTTTTACAAGTTCTATATCTTCATCACTTAAAAATAATTCTTTTTTATTTTCTTCGATATATTCTGCCATTAATAAAGGATGTTCGAATTTTACATATTTCTCCATTTCTTTCCCATGTTTTAATCCATCATGCAATAAGATTCCCATTATCATTAAGTCTTGTTCATGAGTGGTATATTTATCTGCTATAGCTGGATCTTGTAATAAAAGATAGGCTATACAAGCGGCTGCTTTTGTATGTCTTAATAGTCCACCAGATCCTAAGGCATATTCTGGATGATATTTTCCTGTTGAAGAGGCTGCTACCTCAAAAAAATAATCTGGTAATTTGTTTATCATTACCTCTAAGCTTTTCCTTATATTTTCATCTTTAATATATTTTATTTCTTTTTTTAATAATTCTAGTTTTTCCATTTTTTACCTCACAAACTTCTCTAGGATATAATTTTGCACATACCATCTATCAAAAGGAATATAAATATTTGCTTTTTTCTTTTTTAGATACCCTGCTTTTAAAAGCTCATTTATTTCAAATACATCTTCTATTTTTTTCTTATATTTCTCTGTAAATTTTTCTATGTTTACTCCTTCTTTTAGTCTTAATCCTAAAATCATTTCATAACTCATTTTATCATAAATATCTAATTTTTCAACTTCATATTTAAACTCTTTTTTTAGATATTTTGTAAAACTTTGGGTATTTTTATATCGTATTTCTCCTATATATCCACTAGCTGACATTCCAAAACCATAGTATTCTTCATTATTCCAGTATGTCAAGTTATGAATTGAATTGTATCCTTTTTTAGCAAAATTACTTATTTCATAATGAATATATTCATTCTCTATTAAGTTTCTATGAATTTTTTGATACATTTCTTCTTCTTTTTCTTCTTTACAATTCTGATATCCTTCTAAAAATAGCTTTGTATGCTCTTCTATTATAAGCGAATATGTAGAAATGTGTTCTAAATTTAGACTTAATAAAAATTCAATATCTTCTTCTAACTCTTTGTCTGTTTCTTCCTCAAAGGCATACATTAGGTCTCCATTTATATTATTAAAACCTAACTTTCTACACAAATCTATTTTTTCTTTCACTTCTTTTTTGGTGTGATTTCTATTCATTCTTTTTAACAATCGATTTGATATAGTCTCTATTCCAAAGCTCAAGCGATTTACACCATATTCCTTTAAAAGTATTAATTTTTCTTTTTCTACTGAAATATTACATTCAAAAGTAAATTCATAGTCTTCTTGTTTTTTTATCTTTTCTATTATTTCTAATAGATATTTCAATTGCTTATTATTTAAATCGCTAGGTGTGCCACCTCCTACATAGATGGTTTTTATTTTTTCATTCTGATAATTTTCTTTTATTTCCTCATCTAAAACTTTTAAATATTTATCTATTCTTTCTTTATTTGTGTACATTTTACAAAAGGCACAATAGGAACAGATATTTTTACAAAAAGGGATATGAATGTATACTGCTTTAACCATGTTTTTTGCTTCCTCCTTTTTTTCTTCCTAAAAGTTTATTTACATTACGTTCCTTTTTGATAAAAGCATAATTGTCTATTCCTATTAATTCTCTTGTCCTATTACTTGTTAAATATCTTCCTACTGTACTACTTGGAATTCCAGATAATTTTCCTAATTCTTCATCACTTATTCGACAACCTTTTTCTAAAAATAAGGAAACAATATAAAGTATTTTTTTATCTTTTTCGTTTCTTTTTTTTGAGACTTTATTAGGCATTTTTCTCCTCGTCTACTTGTAATACACTCATAAATGCTTCTTGTGATAACTCAACACTTCCTATTTTTTTCATTTTCTTTTTTCCAGCTTTTTGTTTTTCTAGAAGTTTCTTTTTGCGAGAAACATCCCCACCATAGCATTTTGCAAGTACGTCTTTTCGTAATGCTTTTACAGTACTTCTGGCAATAATGGAATTTCCTATTGAGGCTTGTATTGGTATTTCAAAAAGTTGTCTTGGAATACTTGTTTTTAATTGTTCTACTACAGCTTTTCCTCTTTTGTAACTGAAATCTTTGTGAACAATAGTAGATAAGGCATCAATTACTTCTCCATTTAATAAAATATCCATTTTTACTAAGTTACTTTCCTTATTTCCAATAAATTCATAATCAAAAGAGGCGTATCCTTTTGTTGCTGATTTTAGTTTATCAAAAAAGTTGTAAATGATTTCTGAAAGAGGTATTTCATAATGAATATTTACTCTTGATTTATCAATGTAATCCATAGAAATGTATTTACCTCTTCTATCTTGGCATAGTTCCATAATAGGTCCTATATATTCTGTTGGTGTAAAAATATTTGTTTTAACAAATGGTTCTTTTATTTCTTTCATTTTACTTTTTTCAGGCATAAGTGCTGGAGATGAGATTTCTATTTCTTCCAAATTTGTCGTTGTCACCTGATAGACTACACTTGGAGATGTAGTAATGATATCTATATTAAATTCTCTTGTAATACGTTCTTTTATAATATCCATATGTAAAAGCCCTAAAAAGCCACATCGAAAGCCAAATCCAAGAGCACTTGAAGTTTCAGGACTAAATTCTAAGGAAGCATCATTCAATTTTAATTTATTTAAGGCTTCTCTTAAGCTTTCAAATTTTACACTTTCTATTGGATAGAGTCCACAAAATACCATGGGTTTCATTGGTTTATACCCTGGAAGGGATTCTTTTGTATAGTGTTCTTTGGAAGTAATCGTATCTCCTACTTTAACAACACTTATATCTTTTATGGATGCTGCTATATGCCCAACTTCTCCTGTTGAAAGACTTTTTACTTTTACCTCTTTTGGAGTTGTAATAAATAGTTCTGTTACTATATATTCTTTTTCACTATTATGCATTTTAATTGTATCTCCTATTTTTAGCTTTCCATTAAAAATACGACTAGAGATGACTACTCCTCTATAACTATCAAAAATACTATCAAAAATTAGAGCTTGGAGTGGTGCTACATCTTTTCCTATTGGGCTAGGTATCTTTTCTATTATTTCTTCTACCAATTTTTGAATTCCTTCTCCTGTTTTGGCACTTGTTAAAATAATTTCATTGTCTTCAAAACCTACTAATTCTTTTAGTTCTTGTTTTACTTTTGGAATATCTGCATTTGGCAGGTCTATTTTGTTGATAACAGGAATGATTGTTAGATTATTTTCTAGGGCTAAATATAGATTTGCTATAGTTTGAGCTTCGATTCCTTGTGAGGCATCTACTACTAGTATTGCTCCATCACTTGAGGCTAGGCTTCTACTGACTTCATAAGAAAAATCTACATGCCCTGGAGTATCAATTAAATTTAATATATATTCTTTTTCTTTATATTTATATTTCATTGTTGCAGTATTTAACTTAATTGTAATGCCTCTTTCTCTTTCAAGTTCCATAGAATCAAGAATTTGGTTTTTGCTTTCTCTTTCTGTTAAGGCTCCACACTCTTCTAAAATTCGATCTGCTAATGTACTTTTTCCATGGTCAATATGTGCTATAATTGAAAAATTTCTAATGTTTTCTTGCACAAACATCCCTCCTCTTTTTTGTAATATTATGTATTTATTATAACATTTTTTATTTCTGTCCGTATATATTTATTAGCATTCTTCTAAAGAAAAAGATTAAGCATTTTCTATTTAGATGTTTAAATTTTTTACTTTCACTTTACTTTTTTTGTTCTTCTATTTTTTTTAGAGCTATTTCGCAAATTAAGTCTGCACTTTTTTCTACGCCTAAAGCATCACTATTTATACAAATATCATAATTATTTGTGTCATTCCAAACTTTTTCTGTATAGTATTTATAATGATTTGCCCTTAACTTATTTATTTCTTCTATTTCCTTTTTTGCTGTTTTCTTATTTCGTCCATAATATTTGGTTGCTCGCTTTATTTTATCTTCCATACTACTATATATAAATATTTTTAAGATATCTTTTCTCTTTTCTAATACAAAATCTGCACATCTTCCTACTAATACACAGGAAGACTTACTTGCTAAATCTTTTATGATCTTTGATTCATTAATAAAGAGTTCATCTGCATTTGTTAGACCTATATAATAACCACTATTAAATTGTTCTAAATTTGTTCTTTTTTGTTCACTTTCTTCTATATATTTTTCTGTTAGCCCTGTCTTTTCTGCTACTTTTTTTATAAACTCTTTGTCATATAATTCTATTCCTAGTTTTTCTGCAACTAATTTGCCAATATATCTTCCACCTGAACCATATTCTCTTCCTATCGTAATAATAATAGAATCTTCTATTTTGGTCTTTTTATTTATTTCTGGTACTTGTGTACTTATTTCTTTTTTTTCAGTATTAAAACTTTTCACTTCATAGATAAGGAGGATGGTCGCAATTAGAAAGGCTATAGCGTCTGCAACAGGACCTGCATATAGTATTCCATTCAGTCCAAAATTATTTCCTAATATAATAAGTGCTGGTATTAAAATAATAATTTGGCGTGATAAAGATAAAAATGCACTTTTTACACTTTTTCCCATTGCTTGAAAAAATATTCCTGCTGAAGTTTGGACTGCATTGCAAATACATAATAATAAATATACTCTAAAGGTTAGACAAGCAAATTCCATATAGTTTTTATCTCCACTTCCAAAAATAGAAATTAATTTATCTGGAATAGTCTGAAAAAGTATAAAGGCTATGATACCAATTAGTACATTTATTATTAATCCTATTTTTAAAGTTTCTTTTACTCTATCATATTTACCTGCTCCATAATTATAACCTATAATGGGTTGGGTTCCTGCTGCTATTCCTATTATAATACTATTTAGGATTTGGTTGATCTTCATTACAATTCCTAGAACTGTAATTGGTATTTCTGTACCAAATTTAGAAGATGATCCATATTTTCCGAGTAAATTATTTTGTACTGCAATAACTATTACAATACTAAGTTGTGTAATAAAACTACTCACACCTAGTAAGGCAATTTTTTTTGTTATATTCGGTTTTATTTTAAAATCTTCTGTTGTTAATTTGATTGTTTTCATCTTTTTTAAGTATGCTATATTCATAATAAAGGTCAATATTTGACTTATTACCGTTGCTATTGCTGCTCCTTCTACTCCCATTTTTAAGACAAATATAAAGATAGGATCAAGTATAATATTTAAAATTGCTCCTATAATCATGGAAGTCATAGCATATTTTGGATTTCCATCTGCTCGAATTATGGAGTTTAAAGTTGTTCCAATCATCATAAAAGGAAGGCCTATTGTAATTACATATCCATATTTTAAGGCATATTTTCGTAAAGCTTCTGTACATCCAAAGATGTTTAATATTTCTGGCATAAAGAATAATGCTATTATGCATAAAATGAGAGCGATTGTAATAGAGGATACCACTCCATTTCCTACTCCCCTGCTTGCTTCTTTTTTCTTTTGTTGTCCTAATTTTAAGCTTAAATATGCAGCTGCTCCATCCCCAAAGGCCAGAGAAAAGGCTAGGCAAATCATAGTTAGTGGGAAGACTATATTCGTTGCTCCATTTCCTAAATATCCCACTCCCCAACCTATAAAAATTTGGTCCACTATATTGTATAATGAGTTTACAACTAATGAAATTACAGCTGGAATTGCAAACATTTTAATTAGTTTTTGAATTTTTTCTGTTCCTAAATGATTTTCTTCTTTTTCCATGGTTTTCTTCCTTTCTTTTTTCTTATTGATCATTTGTATTATTCGTTTTCCTATATAGTTCGTCTCCTAACGATTATACAATATATCACTTTATTTTCATTTTTGTCAAGTCTTTAATAATTGTTATTTAATACTATATCTATAAAATCTTTTTCTATTTTTGTAGCCTGTTTAGTATACAAAATTACAATAGTATTCTCACTTAATTTTTCTTCTAAATCTAATTTTATTAAGTTTGTATTTTCTAATTGTTCTTCAATAAAATAACCTATATAATTTGTTTTTGATACAAAGTCAATCATACCTATTGAATCATGCATCTGAATTTGCGGATTTAAGGAGACCTTATATTTTTTTAAATCTTTTTCTAATTCTAGTCGTCTTCTAGATTTTCCAGAAATAATTAATGAATACTTGCTCAAATCATCTAATTTTTTTATTTTGTATCCTTCTTCTAGATAGAATCTTTTAGAGCATGCAAAACAGGTCTTGAAACTTCCTATAATTCTAGTTTGTATTTCATCATTCATTTTACTCGTTGTTTTTCCTATATAATTTATTAAAATATCTATTTTGCGTTCTTTAAAATCCATATCTAGATTTTCTATATTATCTGTTATTATATTTATTTTTATATTTGGATACAAAAGACAAAATTTTTGTAGATATTGAGGTAATTTGTAATCATGAATATTTTTAGTCATTCCAATTGTTAATTCTTCTTTTTCTATTATCTTATCTTTCTGCAAATCATTTAGAGATAGATTTAGATACTTACAAATATTTGTAATATTCATAAATGTTGGTATACTTTTTCCACTTTCCCATTTGTATATTGTTTGTCTAGATACACCTAAGTTTTCTGCTAGTTTTTCTTGAGAAATACCTAATTTTTTTCTGTTACTTATTAGTTTTTCATAGTATTTCATTTTGTCACTTCCTTTCGTTTAGTATAACATCCTTAAAAAATGTATACTACCAATTGTAGTTTACATAAAAGTATTCTTTGTTAAAAAAACTTATCAAAGTAGAATTGTATACTTTATGATACTTATCGATTAAAAATTAGCATATTAAAAAGAGAAAATTAACATTACAATACTTTTTCTCTTCTTATTTTTTTGCTTCTTTTAATAAATCCCTTATTTCTTGTAATAATAAGATGTTTTCTTCTACTTTCTTTTCCTCTTTCTTTTCTTCCTTTTTGGTAAATTTATTTATTACTTTTACGAACATAAATATACAAAAAGATACAATTAAAAAGTCAATTATATTTTGAATAAAGGATCCATATTTTATTGTGGCATTTCCTATATTTAGACTTAATCCTTTAAAGTCATGTCCTCCTAAGGCAATTCCTAAAAGGGGCATTAAAATATCCTCTACTATAGATGTTATTATTTTGCTAAAAGCTCCTCCTACAATTACACCGACTGCTAAATCTATAGCATTTCCTCTTGAGATAAATTTTTTGAATTCTTTTATAAACTTACTTCCGTTTTCCATTACTTCTTGCATTTCTTTTTTTTCTACTTTTTTCATATATCTTATTTTTCTCCTATGTTTTTACTTTCTCTTAATTTGTTGGCTTTATAAATATTTACTGCTAGAGCTGCTATTGTTGTTTGTCCTACTCCTCCTGGTACAGGCGTAATCAAGGAAGTTTTTTTCTTTACCCTTTCAAAATCGACATCTCCCACTAGGCCCTTGTTTTCAAATCTATTTATTCCTATATCTATTACAATCGCTCCATTTTTAATATACTCTTTTGTGATAAAATTTTTTTTGCCTACTGCTACTATTAAAATATCTGCTTTTTTTGTGTATTCTTTTATATTCTTTGTCTTAGAATGACAAAGACTTACTGTTGCGTTATGGTTGTTCATTAATATTGCTAGTGGTTTTCCTACTAAATTACTTCTTCCTATTATTGTTACGTTCTTTCCTTCTATTTGTATATGATTATACTCTAGTAAGTAAATTATCCCACTTGCTGTGGGAGAAATTAGACAATTTTTGTTATGTATTAATCTTCCTATATTTATATCTGTTACTCCATCTATATCTTTTAAAGGTGCTATTTTATTTTGAATTTTTTCTGTATTTATATGAGATGGTAAGGGGAGTTGTATTAGTATACCATGTACTTTCGTATCTTTATTTAATCTATCTATTTTTTCTATAATATCTTTTTCACTACTGTTTTTATCTAATTTTATATGCTCAAACTCTATATTTAATTCTTTTGCCATTTTTTCTTTTTGCTTTAAATAGATGTTACTTTCATCATTGTTTCCTATTTGAATGACAGAAAGGTGTAATTTTAGTTTTTCATTTTTTATTTTTTCTTTTAATTTTATATAAATTTTTTCTTTTACTTCTTTACCATCTAAAATCTTCATTTTCTCTTCCTATTCTCTTTATTTTTGACAAATTTCACAAAAATATGTTCCTCTTCCATCAATCTGTTCCTTTTTTATTTGAGAATGGCAATTTGGACATTCTTCTTTCTTTTTTCCATGTACTAATAATTCATTTTGAAATTGTCCATGTATTCCTTCTTCTGATGTAAAACTTTTAATTGTCGTTCCTCCAAGGTTAATCGCTTTTTTTAAAATAATTCTTGTATTTTGAACAAGTCTATCGCAATCTTTTTCATTTAATTCTTTTGCCTTTTTATAGGGATTTATTCCACTTCTAAACAGTATCTCATCATCATAAATATTTCCTATTCCTGCAATTATGCTTTGATCTAGTAAAACTGTTTTTATATATTTATTTTTTGATTTAAATTTATCTAGAAGATATTTACTTGTAAGAGCTGGCGAATCAAATTCCAATCCTAAATCTTTTAATGGGGTATCTGTATATAATTTTTCTTTTTCAACTAAGTACATTTTTCCAAATTTTCTAACATCATGATAACGTAATTCTATTTTATCATCCAATGTAAATATAATGTGTTCGTGTTTATTTCGTTCTTCCCCTTTTTTTCTAAATGTAAATTTCCCTTCCATTCGAAGATGAATTAGTAGATAGTAATTGGATAGTTCGATTACAATAAATTTTCCTCGAGTTGTTATTTTTTTGATATTTTCTGCTCTTATCTTTTTTTTAAACACGTCTGTTTCTGGTTTTGCAATAATATTGTCCCAGTATATTTGTACATCTGTGATATTTTTATTTAAAATCTTTTTTTCTAAGGCTTTGCTGACTGTTATGACTTCTGGTTTTTCTGGCATATTACACCTCTTTACTTTCTATTTTCCTATTATATGTTTTCTTAGTACTTTCTCAAATGTATTTGAGGTTATTTCTTGTTCTTTATTTTGTAAGAGATAATCTTCTGTTATTTTGAATGTTTCTATAATTGTATCTTCTGGTACTCTATCAATGGAGTGGCTTTTCTTTATTTTACAAATATTTTCTTCTACTCTTTCTCCATTTATACTTAAAATTCCCTCAATACATTTATACCTTTCAATATCTTTTAAGTGTTCATGTAAAAATACAAGAGATCCTTCTCTTAAATATAGGTAGGCTATTTCAAAATTATGTTCTACTAAATTGTAAGGACTTGGTATTTTATATATTATTCCTGATGAAATGTTTGGGGATAAAAATGAAAATCTTCCATTTTCTATTTGACTATAGATATATCTTTTTATTTTCTCTTTTTCCATTGTATCTCCTTTTTTTATTTTTTGTATATGATAATCGATATTCTTTTATTTGTAAAGATTTTTATTTGGCATCATATAAGTTTATTCCTGTTTCGATATCGACTTTTAAGGGAACAGATAATTTATAGGTATTTTCCATTATGTTTCTTACAAGACTTTTTACCTCTTCTTGTTCTTCCTTTACAACATTAAAGACTAATTCATCATGAATTTGCATCAACATCTTACTTTTTAAATTTTTTTCTTGTAATTCTTTATATATTTCTACCATCGCCTTTTTTAAAATATCTGCGGCACTTCCTTGTATTGGGGTATTTAAAGCCATTCTTTCACCACTATTTCTTATCATATGATTTTTACTTTTCAACTCTTCTATTACTCTTTTTCGATTCATAATTGTTGTAACATATCCTTTAAAATAAGCAGAGTCTTTTTGGGTTTGCATATATTCTTTTATACCTGGATAGGTATTTAAGTAGTTGTCTAAAAAGCTTTTTGCTTCCTTTATATCTATTTTTAAGTCTTCGCTTAATCCAAAACTGCTAATACCATATAAAATACCAAAGTTTACAGCTTTTGCGGTGCGACGCATATCTTTTGTTACCTCTTCTTCTTTTACTTTAAAAATATCACTCGCTGTTTTAGTATGAATATCTTTATCCTTAATGAATGCTTCTTTTAAGTGTTCTACATTTGACATGTGAGCAAAGACTCTAAGTTCTACTTGCGAGTAATCACTGGAAAGTAAAACAGAATTTTTTTCTGCGATAAAAGCTTTTCGAATTCGTTTTCCATATTCATCTCGAATTGGAATATTTTGAAGATTTGGCTCAATACTAGAAAGTCTTCCAGTACGTGTTAAGGTTTGTGTATAAATCGTATGAATTTTTCCATCCTCTCTTATTTCTTTTTGTAGCCCCTCTGCATAGCCACTATTTATTTTAGATAGATGTCTATATTCTAATACCTTTTTTATAATGGGGTGTATGTCTATAATCTTCTCTAGTATTTCTTTACTTGTTGAATAAGATTCTTCTTTTGTTTTTTTGGGATAAGGAATACTTAGAATAGAAAAAAGAACTTGTCCTAATTGTTTTGGACTTGAAATATTAAATTCTACTCCTGCATCTTTATAAATTTCTTCTGCTAAATTTTCTAGTTTTTCTTTTAATTCTTTACTTAATTCTTCTAAATATTGCTTATTTATTCTTATTCCTGTTAATTCCATATCTGCTAAGACGAAGCTTAATGGGAGTTCAATATTTGAAAACAGCTCACTTTCTCCTTCTTGTTCTAATTCTTCTATTAATTTTTCTCTTGTTTCATAGATGAATTCTGCCTTTATCATACAAACATTTTCTAATTGTTCTTCTTCTATTTCTTTTTTTCTCTTGATGCTTCCATATATTTCCTCATAAGGGGGTATATCATATTCAAAGTGTTTAGATAAAAAACTAATATCCTCTTTTACAACATAATCTAGAAGATAGGCTGCTATCATCGTATCAAATTCTACATTTTCTATTTTTATAGAATATTTATCTAGGGATACAATACTTTTTTTATTGTCATATGTATACTTTTTTGTTTTATTTGTAAAGATTTTTTGTAATTTTTCTTTTTCTGTCTTTATATTTTTTATAAATGTTTTTTCTAATCCATTATAAAGGCTTAATCCTATTATTTCTCCTCTACTGTATCCTCTTTGGTCCACTTCTATATAATAACTAAAGGGTTTTGTGTAATCAAACTCTTCTAGTTTTACTTTTTTGGTTTCTTTTTTTGCTTTCACTTCTCTTTTGACTTCTTCTTTTCCTGCGGTTAAACTATATTTTTTTATTAGAGAAGAAAATTCTAATTCTTGTAATAATTTTAGAAAGGGTTCTTGATTTATTCCATTGTATTTTAAATCTTCTAGTTGAAAATTAAGTGGTACTTGTCTGTAAATAGTTGCCATTTCATAACTCATATATGCGTCTTCTTTGCCTTCTAAAAGTTTTTCTTTTGTTTTTCCTGTAATTTTATTTATATTTTCATATAGGTTATCTAGTGTTTTATATTCACTTAATAATTTTATAGCGGTCTTTTCACCTATTCCTTTTACACCTGGAATGTTATCACTACTGTCTCCCATAAGGGCTTTTAAGTCAATCATTCCTATTGGCTCTACTCCATATGTTTCCTTAAATAAATCCTTATCCATACGAATAAAACCTGCCGTTTTTAGGAGTTTTACGTCTACTTCCTCGCTTATTAATTGTAATAGATCTTTATCGCTACTTATAATTGTGGCAATAAATTCATCTTCTTCCTCCACTATTTTGCTTAAAGTTCCTATTATGTCATCTGCTTCATAATTTTCTATTTCGAAATGTTTTATTCCCATGGCATCTAGTATTTCTTTTGCTTTGGGAAACTGTAATCTTAACTCTTCTGGCATTACTGCACGTCCTGCTTTATAAAATTCATATTTTTCATGTCTAAATGTTTTTCCTTTATCGAAGGCTACTAACATATATTCTGGGTGCTCTTCTTCCATAATTTTATTTATCATATTAATAAAACCATAGACTCCATTCGTAGGAAACCCCTTAGAATTTTTCATTATGTTTCCAGTATAGCTTGTTGCAAAATAGCTTCTAAATAATAGATTATTTCCATCTACTAATATTACTTTTTTCATAAAATACATCACCTTTTCTATTGTCTATTATATAAGAATTTGATTTAAATTAAAAGTGTTAAGTTAAAGTGTTCTTTATAAAAGAATTTTTGTTATTATTCTTCTTTTTATTTTTTCATTGAATTATTTAATTGATTATACTTTACCAGTACTTTTTACAGAGGAAACACAACCGAATATTAATAAGATAGTTAATCTGATAAATGTTAGATTAGCTATTTTTTCCTCTCTTATTGTAACTGTTTTCATTCTTTGACAGCTATTCTATTTTATGTTATTCTACAATTAATTATAGGAGAAAATTATGGAAAGAGAAACATTAACTCTAAAACAAAAAGAAATCTTGCAAATGATAAAAAAGTTTATTGCTGATAATAGTTATCCACCTACTGTTCGAGAAATAGCAAAGGAACTCAATATTGCTAGTACTGCAACTATTCATTTTCATATTAAACATTTAGTGGAAAAGGGATATTTATCAAAGGGAGAAAAAAATCGTGATTTAAAATTGTTAGTTCCTAATGAATTTGTTGGTCAAACAAATTCAGTTGTTCATGTTCCTTTCATTGATTGGAATACACAAAATATTATAGAGTCTATACAGATACCAACCAAGCTTTTTCCTATACCTACTTGTCTACTTAGTGATGAGAAGAAGTCTTTTATTTTGCAAGTACAAAATCAGCATTTAGAAAATTATGGCATACAGGATAATGATATTTTAATTGTAGAAAAAAAAATTACAGCTAATCATAATGAAATTATTGTTTTTCTATCTAAAGAAAAGGCACTTTATGTAAAAAAAATTTTTAAAAAAGAGAACCAATTTTATTTTTATGATAATCATTTTGAACCTCTTTCTATTCATGAGTTTATTATTATAGGTAAAGTTATTGGACTTTATAGAACGTTTTAATCTTTATCCCCCCTATATTTTCTATTTAAATAAAAAAGAGCTTATTTTATAAACTCTTGTATAATATGATTTGCTATTAAAAGACCACCTATAGCTGGCGTAAAAATACTCGTCGCTATTTCTTTTTCTTTTTTCTTTGGTATCTCACTACTATATAAAACATTTAGTTTTTTGTTTATATTTTCATCTTTTAAAAACTTTCTCAATATTCTTGCTATTGGATCTCCACTTGTTTTTTTAATATTTATAATCTCAAGCTTTGTTGGATCCATTCTATTTCCTATCCCCATTGAAGAAATAATTTTTATATCTTGTTCTAATGCATATTTTATTACTTGTTTTTTTGTTTTAATGCTGTCACAGCAATCTGCTAAATAATCTATCTTATATTGAAAAAGTTCTAAATAATTTTTTTCATCTATAAACTTATCAATTTTAATTACATTACACTTTGGATTTATGTCCTTTATTCTTTTTTCTAATATATCTACTTTCTTTTTTCCTATAGTAGATTCTAGTGCTATTATTTGTCTATTTATATTTGTACTATCTATTATGTCATTATCAACTATAATTATATTTTCAATTGTACTTCTCACGAGTGATTCGACTACATAACCTCCTACTCCCCCTATTCCCAAAACTAATACTGTTTTTCCTTTTATTTTTTGTATATTTTGTTCTCCTATTAACAAATTAAATCTTGCAAATTTATCATTCATTAAGCTGCCTCTTTCTTGCTTTCTTTTTTTGTTGTTGTTTTTTGTTTAATCTTTATATTAACTATTTCATTTTCTTTTATTATTGGAATTATTAACATTCAATCACCTCAGCATGATTTTATCACTGTTTTTATTTTTATGCAAAAAAAATGCCAAAAGAGCGGTCTTGGCATAACGATAAAACCTGTTCTTACAGGTGGGTACATCTAGACTATCATTAGGATCCCTAAAGCAGTTTAGGTATTCAACACAGAATAGCCATCGATATTCCCTTATCGTCACTTTAGTGGTTTTATATTTTGCTAGTATCGCATCTTTTAGCATCTTATATTTCTATCTATATATAGAATATACCATATTACAATTTATTATACAAGCAAAACATATGAATTTGTCTTATTCTTATAATTCAATTTATTTACTCATATAAAAAACTCATTTCTTGGATATAAGAAATGAATTTTTAATCATCTATCTACCTATTTAGTAGCATTTACTTGATTCATAACTTCACTAGCAAAATCTTCTTCTTTTTTCTCAATTCCTTCTCCTACTGCAAAGCGAATCATAGACTTAATTTGACCACCATTATTTTTAACAAAGGTTCCCACATTTATACTAGAATCCTTAACAAATTCTTGTTCTACTAAGCAATTTTCTTTATAAAATTTATTTATTCTACCATTTACCATTTTTTCAGCTATATCTGCAGGTTTTCCTTCATTCATAACTTGTTCTTTGATAATTTCCTTTTCATGATTTAAAACTTCTTCAGGTACTTCTTCTTTTGTTACACATATAGGATTCATTGCAGCAGCGTGCATAGCGACATCTTTTAAGACATCTTCACTTACTCCACTTCCTACAATTAAAGAACCAATTCTTCCACCCATATGAATATAACTACCAAAGCTCTCATTACTTTCCTTTGTTATTTTTTCAAATCTTCTAAAGCTTATTTTTTCTCCTATTTTGGCAATTAATGCTATTAACTTATCATTAATTGTTTCTTCTCCATCCTTTATTTGTAAAGCTTCTTCTACTGTTGTTACTTCGTTATTTAATAAAGCATCTGCTAAGTAATTCGTAAAATCTATAAATTCATTATTTTTAGCAACAAAATCTGTTTCAGAATTGACTTCTAAAATTACAGCGTTTTCTCCTTCTATTTTGATTGTACAGATACCTTCTGCTGCTATTCTAGATTCTTTTTTTGCTGCTTTATTCATTCCTTTTTTTCTTAAATAGTCAATAGCTTGTTCTATATCTCCATTGCATTCTTCTAGAGCTTTTTTACAATCAAGCATACCTGAGCCTGTGCGCTCCCTTAATTCTTTTACATCACTTGCCTTATACATAAATATTCTCCTTTTTAGCTTAGTGCTTCTATTAATTCTTGTTTTTTCATAGTTGAGTAACCTTTTATACCTTTTTCTTTTGCCATATTTTTTAGGTCATTAAGAGTTAATTCTTCAAAATTTTCTGTGGTTATTTCTTTTTCTTCTTTATTTTCTCTCTTTACTTCTTTTTTTGATGTATTACTATTATTATTTGCTTTTTTTGGCTTTTCTTCTTCTGTAATAAAATCTAAAATTTCTTTCCCATTTACTTCACTAATAGCATTTGTTAGAACACCTAATACTACTTTTACTGCACGTATTGCATCATCATTTCCAGGTATAACATAATCAACTAAATCTGGATCACAATTTGTATCTACGATACCAAATACTGGAATTCCTAAAATGTGTGCCTCTTTAATAGCGTTTTCTTCTTTACGAGGATCTACTATTACTAATGCTTGAGGAATTTTATTCATTTCACGTATTCCTCTTAAGTTTTTATTTAGTTTTTCATATTCTTTTCTAATTTTTATAACTTCTTTTTTAGGTAGTAAATCGAAAGTTCCATCACTTTCCATCTTATCAATTTCATCCATTCTCTTAATTCTAGAACGAATTGTTTTGAAATTAGTCAGCGTCCCACCTAACCATCTTTCATTTACAAAGTACATTCCTACTCTTTCAGCACATTCTTCTGCAGCTTCTTGGGCTTGTTTTTTTGTTCCTACAAATAAAATTTGTCCGCCCTCTTCTGCTATTTTTTTCATGGCTTCATAAGCCTCTTCTAATTTTTTTACTGTTTTTGCTAAATCTATAATATAAATATCATCTCTTGTTGTATAGATGTATTCCTTCATTTTAGGATTCCATCTTCTTTTTTGATGTCCAAAATGAACACCAGCTTCTAATAAATAATTCATTGATACAATTGTACTCATATATTTTTCTCCTTTTTGTTTTGTTTCTTCTACTAATCTTATGATTTACCACCCTAGGAGGGCACTCGATAAATCCATAATTAGTATGTTTATTTTTCTAGAGCATCAATTAGCTCTTGCTTTTTCATACTTGTTGCACCTACTATATTTTTTTCTTTTGCCATTTCTTTTAATTCTGCCACAGTCATTTTACTATAGTCTTTTTTTTCTGTTTCTTCCTTCTCTTCTTTGGCTGGTTTTGTTTCTTTCTTTTCTATTTTCTTACTTTCTGTTTTAGTGGAAGATTTTACTGTTACTTCATTTGTTGTTTCTTTTCCTTCTATTTTTATTTTTCCAGCTTTTCCATCTTTTGCAACTTCTACTAATTTTTTGAATGCTTCTTTGTCATTGATTGCAATCTCTGATAGCATTTTGCGGTTTATTTCTACTCCAGCTTTAGTAAGTCCTTCAATAAATCTTGAATAACTTATTTCGTTTTCACGACAGGCAGCATTAATTCTAGTAATCCAAAGTTTTCTAAATTCTCTTTTCTTTTGTTTACGATCACGAAATGCATATTGTCCTGAATGCATTAATTGTTCTTTTGCACTTTTATATAATCTATGTTTACTACCAAAATATCCTTTGGCTTGTTTTAATATTTTTTTATGACGAGCTTTTGTTACTGCTCCATTTTTTACTCTTGCCATTCTTCTTCCTCCTTCTTATTTTTAGATTAGATAATATTTTTTAATCTATTATGATCAGCTTTACTCAATTCTGAACCTTTTCTATTTTTTCTATTAAATTTTGAACTTTTTGCACCTGTATTATGGCGTGAACCAGGGCAATAAATTTTTACTTTCCCACTTTTTCTTACTTTCAGTACTTTTGCTGTACCTTTATGTGTTTTTATCTTTGGCATATTTATTCCTCCTATTTCTTATCTTTTTTTGGTACAAGGAGCATTGTCATTTGTCTTCCATCCAATTTAGGGGCTTCTTGTATATCTGCATATTCTGTTAATCTATTGGCAAATCTTTCTAAAACTTCTTTTCCTAATTCTGTATGAGCCATTTGTCTTCCTTTAAAGCGAATTGATAGTTTTATACGATCTCCTTTTTCTAAATATTTGATTACATTTTTCAACTTTGTTTCAAAATCACCCACATCAATTGTTGGAGATAAACGATATTCTTTTAACTCTGAAATATTTGCTCTTTGCTTTTTTAATGCTTCTTTTTCTTTCTTTTTCTTCTCATAACGGAATTTATTATAATCCATTATTTTGGCGACTGGTGGATTTGCATTAGGACTGATTAAAACTAAGTCTAGTGAAGCATAACTTGCGAGTGTTTTTGCATCATTTGTACTTCTTACCCCAACTTGTTCCCCTGTTGGGCCAATTACTAAAACTTCTTTTGCTCTAATTTGGTCATTAATGTATAATTCACCTTTATTGTTTGCGATATTAACACCTCCATAATATAAGAAAAGTGGATATATTTCTATCCACCCAAATAAAACAATAATAATTTATTTACTATTTTCTTTTTTGGCTTTTTACCTACTGTTATTCACTAGTCAGGTGGATATAAATCTCTTTCCTTTTCTCAACTGTTACTATTATATGATTGTCTTTGCTAAAAGTCAATATTTTTATAATCATTTGTTATCGTTTTGTGATAATGTCATGTTATATCATTTTTTGAAAATGTCAGTCAGTGATACAATACTTTTGTAAGGAGTAATTGAAAGTGATGTATGAAAAGATTGTCATCACTTATTTATCTTTTACTAATATCTTTTCCCCATATATACTTTCTACTTCTCTTTTTATAATTAAAAGTTCTTCATGTAATAGATAGGAGTTGTAGATTAATGCATTATATATCAAATCTTTTATACTAAATTTTGTATATTTTTGTAAAATGCTATAATTGATTAAAAATTTTATTCTTGAAATTGTAGTTGTTCCAAATAAATAGTTTTCTCCATTCAGAAAATGATTATCCAATTGTTGTATTTCTATTTTTTCCATTATTTTCTTATCAATCTTATTTCTTTTTTTGTTTTTTAAGATTCCTGTTATTTCTTCATTAACATATTCTTCTGTATGATTGCATAAAAATGAATCTAATTCTTCGTCAGATAAAAAGTAATATTTTTCGTATAAAATATTTGATAATAACTTTGTTTTTTCTTCGTTTCTAACTGGACTACTAATTAAGTGGTTTATATGTATTCTTTTTGGAACATTTCTTAGAGTTGGATTGAGATATTCAGGATGATTTCTTATTATATCACTTAACCCCTCTTCTATAAATAAATCTATTATGTCAAATGTTTCTGTGTCGATTAAGAATTTATAACTATGAATTCCTTTTTTATCTATTCTTATTTTATATCCCTCTAGCATATACAAATTATTTAATAAATGATTCATATCGATTTTCATCAAATCTATAGATTGAAG
>JAAWCL010000260.1 GCA_022793235.1 Bacilli bacterium
AACAAATATAGAAGGCGAGGTAAGCATAAAAGGCTTAAAAATAGGAGCAGAATATACCTTAGAAGAAGTAAAAGCAGATGGCTATTACTTAGCAAACCCTATAAAATTTGTAATACAAAATAATAATGGTAACTATGAAGCACGAATAATAGAAGGAACAGTAAAAGAGATAAATACAACAAAACAAGATGAAATACCAACAACAAGCTTGAAATTAGAAAACGAAAAAATACCAACGTACAATATAATGCTAAACAAGAAAGCAAAAGGAGAAGAAACAGCATTACAAGGAGCAAAATTTAAACTATACAAAGACAATAAAGAAATAGGAACATATGAAACAAATGAAGCAGGACAAGTAGAAATAGAAGGACTATATCAATATGTAGAAGAAAAAGGAATAGATCAAACATATATATTAAAAGAAGTAATGGCACCAGTGGGATATGCCAAAGTAAAAGATATAACATTCTATGCAGAAAAGGTAGAAGGTTTATTAAACTTGCAAATAAAAGAAGGAAAAGCAAAAGATATAGAAGTAGAAGAAAATACAATAAATATAACAATAGAAGATAATCCATCATTTAAACTAATCAAAAAAGATGGAAAAACAAATGAGCTATTACCAGGAGTAAAATTTGCAATATATAATGAAGAAACAGGAAAGCCAGCAACAAATAGTAAAGGAGAAATAATAGGGAAGAAGGAAGAAATAGATGGGCAGGTGTATTATACAGTAATCACAAACGAAAAAGGAGAGATAACAGCAGATTTAGCAGAGGGAATGTATAAGGCAGTAGAGATAGAGGCAGATGAAAAGTATGAGTTGGGAAGTGTGAATGATAGGACGAAATATTTTGGAATAGGAGCATCACGTGAGGCTAAGTATGATTGGAAAGTAGTTGAGGCAGAGCAAATAGGAGGAAGTAGTAGTGACCAAATTAGCAGTGTAGCAGAAACAGCAGATGGAGGGTACATAGCAGGAGGACACTTCTATGGTAGCATCACCCTATCCAATGGAGAAACGCTAACAGGAAGAGGTAATAAGGATGGAATAATCATCAAATACAATAGAGAAGGACAAATAGAGTGGACAGAGCAAATAGGAGGAAGTAGTGAAGATAGTATCAGCAGTGTAGCAGAAACCGCAGATGGAGGGTACATAG
>JAAWCL010000153.1 GCA_022793235.1 Bacilli bacterium
ATACAAAAAATATATTGTCAACATATTTTTTACAAAAAGACACAATATTACAATTGTATTACAAGATGCTAATTCATTGACTAACATTTATCAACAGTGATATACTAATTATACTAAAATAGGATAATTTTACAAATTAATTTGGAGGGAAAAATGTTAGAAAATAGAGCATTTTTAATAAAAAAGAAAGTAATAGCAAGTCTAATAATTATATTTATATTATCATATAGTTTTATGGGATTAGTGAATATATCAAGTGCTAGTTCTTCAAGAGTAAACTATACAAGCTTAGATGAAAATAAATATCCAGGATATAATAAATTAATTAATGAATTAAAAAGTAAGCATAGCAATTGGAAATTTGTTATTTTATATACTGGATTAGATTGGAACCAAGTAATAAAGAGTGAAAACTCAGGACATGGTACAAGCCCTAAAAATTTAGTTTCAAACAAAAAAGGAGAATGGAATTGTTCAATATGTGGTGATAGGTATTATGATAATGAAGAACATGCATGGAAATGTGCTTCAGAAAAGACAATTGCTTATAAAATGGATCCAAGAAATATTATTAATGAAACTGATATTTTTCAATTTGAACAGTCAAAGTTTATAGATTCGGTACATACAATTGATGGTGTTATGACTATGACAGCTAATACATTCCTAAAGGAAAGAAGTACAGCAGAAGCTTTAGTAGAAGCTTGTAAAAAAGCAAATATTAATCCATATCAAGTTATTTCTAGACTAATTCAAGAACAAGGTACAAAAGGCTCAACAATGAGTAGAGGAAAAGAAGTAAATGGACAAAAATATTACAATGTATTCAATGTAGGAGCAACAGGAAATGGCTCAGCACAAATCATTCAAAATGCTACTAATTATGCTGTTAATCAAGGATGGACAAGCTTAGAAAAATCAATTATTGGAGGAATAGACTTCCTAAAATCAAAATATATAGGAAAAATGCAAGATACCATTTATTTACAAAAATTTGATGTGGATGATAATAATGGACTATACTCAAATCAATATATGCAAAATATTGATGCTCCAGTGAATGAAGCTAATCGTGTTAGAAATGCTTATACAAAACTTAATAAGCTAAATTCAAGTTTTACATTTTTAATACCTGTATATGAAAATATGCCAAAAACAGTATCAGAACAACCGTCAAGTGCTGAAGTGTATCCAATCAACGTGGAAATTAGATATAATGGTACAAATATAAGAAGTACACCATCTCTTTCAGCATCTATCGTAAAAACTGCCAATGCAGGGGAAGTATTACTATCAGTAGAAAGAAGTATGGAAGCAGAGGGTTGGGATAAAGTTGTACTTTCAGATGGAAGAATTGCTTATGTTGTAGCAACACATATAAAACAAATAGATGATGTATTAAATTGTAATGAGCAAATAACAATAAAATCTAACACGATATTAAGAGTTGGACCAGGAAATGCTCATAGACAAGTTACAAATTTAGTAAAAGATCAGATTGTTACTAAAATAGCATCTGCACAATATTTAGTAGATGGAGTATACTGGGATAGAGTTAAATTATCAGATGGTAGACAAGGATTTATTCCAAGCACAACATCATCTAATATAGATACATCTGATGTTGTAATGGTAACATCATCAAATGGAATTAATTTAAGACAAGCACCAGGTACAAGTTCAAATAAAATTAGAGGAATTGCTTATGGAGTTAATTTAACTAGAATTGAAAAAGCCACAACAAAAATAGATGGATATTATTGGGATAAAGTAATTACACAAGATGGGGTTGTAGGATATGTTGCAAGAGACTACATAAGAGAAGTAGCACAACAAAATCATATGAAAAAAGATGATAATAAGATGCAATTAAAGATAGAGCCAAGTGTATCTGCTGAAAAGATTAAAAATGAATATGGAGATAAAGTTACACAAATTAAGAAACAGGATGGAACTGTTATTACATCTGGAACAATTGGAACAGGGGCAAAAGTAACAATTGAAGGAAAAACATATACTGTTGTTAAATTAGGAGATGTAAACGGAGATGGAATAGTGGATATTATAGATATGGCACTAATTAAAAGACATCTTACTGGAAAACAATTATTAAAAGATGAATATAAAAATGCAGGAAAAATTACAACAGATTCAGAAGATATTGATATTATAGATATGGCATTAATTAAAAGACAATTGATGGGGGTACAAGATATTACATTATAAAATAGGAGGAATAGGAATGAAAAAATATAGTAAAATTATAGGAATAATTTTAATGGTATTTGCTTTGGCAACAATGATATTTCCATTTTCAAAAGTTTATGGGGCAGCTGGTGCTAGTATAAAAGCATCAAAAAGTACAATTTATGTTGGAGAAACTACAAAAATAACTGTATCAGTTAATTCTACTGAAACATGGAATTTAGGAATCACATCAAATGGAGGAAATTTATCTGGAACTACAAAAGATGCAGATGCAACAGGTAGTGAGGTTTCAAAGCAAGTAATATCATGTGAATTTACAGCAAACACAGTAGGAACATATAAAATTAATTTGTCTGGTGAAGTTGCAGGATCTGACCTGAAGAAAAAGTCTGTAGCTACTTCTGTGACAATTACAGTAAAAAATAAAGAACAAACACCAGTTACGCCACCATCTAATAAGGATGATATACCTCAAGAAACAAAACCAGGAACTACTACAACAAAATCAAGTAACAACTATTTATCATCATTAAAAGTAAGTGAAGGAAAATTAAACCCAGAATTTAACTTTAGAACTTATAATTATACAGTAGATGTTGGAGAAGAAACAAATAGTATAAAAATAATAGCGGGAGCTGAACATAATAAAGCAAAAGTTTCAGGAACAGGAACCAAAACATTAAAGCCAGGAAAAAATAAATTTAATGTTACTGTAAAAGCAGAGGATGGTAAGGAGAGAACATATACAATTACAGTAAACAAACCTAGTGAAGAAGAAAAAATTCTATTAAAAAGCTTAAAACTACAAGGGGTAAATCTAGAAGAAGAAAAAGTAGAGCTTTCTTATAGTCCAGAATTCTCTAGTGAAGTATACGAATACAGCGTAAATGTTGCAAATGACATTACAAAAAT
>JAAWCL010000261.1 GCA_022793235.1 Bacilli bacterium
ATTCAAGAAGATTATGGAATAGGATATACATGTCACAATACTGTAGGTGCAAAGAAACTTATATTCACAAATGATGTAAATGACGAAATAATAAATAAAATTAAAGTACATAATCCAAAAATATCAGAAAAACAATTAAAAAAAATTAGAAAGAGTTTATGGATAATAATAGATGGAATAAATACTCATAACGGTGAAACCATATCTAAAGAATATGTACCAGATATACTAAAAACAGAAGAAATAGCAAAACAAGAAATAGTAAACTGTTGCACAAAAGAAGGGTATGATAGAGAAGTAACACCAGCATCTATACAAGCATGTCTAATGAGACTTGCAGATCAAATTTCGTATATACCATTAGACTTGTTAGATGGATTAAGAGAAGGATTAATAAGAGATGAAGAAGGCAATATAGTAAGTCAAATAGATGATGACTATATACAAATTTTAACTAAGATGGGAATTACAATTGATGAAATACAAGAATGTAATCAAACAGGAGTATATACAACAATAGCAGAAAGATTGAAAGAAAATCTTATAAATGATGTAATAAAAAATAGTACAAAGAAAAAAATAACAATGTCAGAAATAATATTTCAAATGAACGAATTAAAGAAACTAAATGGTGAAAAAATAGTGAATAATGTTGTATTAATAGAAGATCAACAAACATATCCACGAGCAATACGCACACTAATGGAAAGATATAAAACAATTATAATACAAAATGGATTGTTAGATAGAATGCAAAACATGAATAAAACAGAATTATTACAACAATATAAAGGAAATGTAGATGAGCCATTTATACAATATATATGTTGTTTAAATAATAAAGACTTTGAACTAAATGTTGAAATTGCACAAAAAGCAACAAGGAATTCAATAGAAGCTGAACAAAAAATAGCAAGAAAATGTGTATTAGAAGGAGTAGAATATAAAGATAAAGAAGAATTTGGACTTGACTATACTTTGAAAAATAATAGAATAAAAAG
>JAAWCL010000262.1 GCA_022793235.1 Bacilli bacterium
ACTCCAACTAGAACAGGATATACCTTTGCAGGATGGTATACAGAAAGAGAGGGAGGAAGT
The DNA here is from genome assembly GCA_022793235.1 of Bacilli bacterium. GTDB lineage: Bacteria > Bacillota_I > Bacilli_A > RF39 > UBA660 > UBA2730. The sequence goes on from JAAWCL010000262.1 coordinate 61, forward strand.
ATTGTCAATACAACAGATACAGTCAGTATATTAAGTAATATAACTTTATATGCACACTGGACAGCGAATAACTATACCATTACATTCAATGCGAATGGTGGAAGTGTAGGACAAGCCTCAAAACCTATTACCTATGGACAATCCTATGGAACACTTCCAACCCCAAGTAAGACAGGATACTCTTTTCAGGGGTGGTATACAGCCTTATCAGGAGGGACAGAGATTACAGAAAGTACCCTTGTCAATAATGAAGGAATCACTGTATATGCAAGATGGAGAGCGAATACTTATTCTGTATCCTTTAATGCCAATGGAGGAGGAGCCGTAGGAACCGTGTTAACTGTTACCTATGATTCGACTTATGGAACCTTACCTACACCAAGTCGTACAGGATATAGTTTTGCAGGATGGTTTACCGCTGCCAGTGGAGGAAGTCAAGTTACAAATTCAACTAAAGTATCAATTACATCGAATCAAACGTTATATGCCCATTGGAATATCAATTCCTATGGAGTGACCATCAATACAAGTAATGCAAACAAAAGTACAGGAAGTTTGAATATCCAGTATGGAAAGACAGGAACAGTAACCATCACCCCAACCTCAGGTTATTACTTGTCAGGTGCGAGTTGTACTAATGGCTATACAACAAATGCACAGACTGGAACTTCAAAAACAGGAGCTCAAACCGTAACGATATACAATAATAGTAAGACAACAGGAAGTACGTGTACCTTTACAGGAACGAAAGCCATAAATCAAAATATCTCTTCTCCCCCAGCTTGTGTAACAAGTGGAACATGTAGTGCAGGAACCTCAATTAATTATAAAGTCAATGGAAGTACCACTCAAAGTTTTTATGTATTGAAAGATAATGGATCAACCTTAACTCTGATATCGAGCAGAGTTGTAGTAACAAGTGTAGCATGGGATTCATCAGGAGAGAATATTTATGGACCAAGGACAGCGACACAAAAATTAGAGAGTGTAACAAGTAGTTGGACGAATGTACCTGCTAATACGTATAACGAAAGTACAGGAACAGCGACAAGAGCAAGATTAATAACAGAAGCAGAAGCAAGATCAGTAGGATGTACAGAATCAACTTATTCATGTCCAAAATGGTTAACAGAGAGTAGTTATGATCATTGGACATCCACTCCGACTACTCGCACAACAGAAAATATGTGGGGAGGTACCACAACTCTGGCAGCAGCCTGGACTCTGGCATACTCGAGCGATCAATACCTGTACCGCATCACCGTCGGCGGCCTCGCTGGCATGCGTGCAGTGATAACTATATCAAAATAGTTTTAACTTATTTTGATACTAGGACGAAGTCCTTCTAGAACTAGATAGGATAAAGAAATGGAAAAAGTGGGAAAGAAGCTAGTATTTGAGTTACAGCAGTTTTATTATTCCTAATCAAAAGAGGTGTGTATGAAAAAATTAAAAGAGACTAAAAACCTGATATATATACTAATTGGTCTTGTAATTGTTTTAATTGCAATCCTAGTGTTATTTTTAAATAAAAAAGATATAAATATAGGAACTTCTCCTAATGCTTTAAAATGTAATAGAGAAAATACTTTATTAGAAGGGTTTCATAATAAAGAAGAAGTTATA
>JAAWCL010000113.1 GCA_022793235.1 Bacilli bacterium
CTAATATAAAAAAATGTAGATTCATTTGAATTAAAAGATATATTTGATTGTGGTCAATGCTTTAGATGGAAAGAGCAAGAAGAAGGAAGTTACCTAGGAATTTTTAGAGAAAATGTACTAAACGTAAAAAAAGACAAACAAGACATCATAATAGAAGGAATATGTAAAGACGATATCAAAAAGACTGTAGAAGACTATTTTGATTTAAAACGAGATTATACAAAAATAAAAGAAAAGCTGTCTAAAATTGATGAAAATTTAAAAACTAGTATTCAATATGGACAAGGAATACGTTTGTTAAACCAAGACTTATGGGAAACAATTATATCTTTTATTATTTCAGCTAATAACAACATTCCAAGAATTAAAGGAATAATAGAAAGATTATCTAAAAAATATGGAAGCAAAATAATATGGAGAGGAAAAGAATACTATACATTTCCAACACCAGAGCAATTAAAAAATGTTACAATTGAAGAATACAGAAGTTTAGGATTAGGATTTAGAGATAAGAGATTATACGAAACAACCAAAATGATAATACAAAAGCAAGTAGATTTAGAAAAAATGAAGCAAAATCCTAATACTTTTGAAGTAAGGGAACAATTACTATCATTATCAGGAGTAGGGACTAAGGTAGCGGATTGTATTTTATTGTTTTCAACATTAAAAAGATTAGAAGTATTTCCAATTGATGTATGGGTAAGAAGAGTAATGAATGATTTATATATAAAAAAAGATGATGAAACAAAAGTAAGTAAAAAACAAATCGAAGCAATTGCTACAGAAAAATTTGGTGATTTAGCAGGATTAGCTCAGCAGTATTTGTTTTATTGGAGAAGAGAAAATTAAGAAAAAGAGGAAAACAAAAGATGAAAAAGCAAACAAAATTAATAATCAGTAGTTTATTTGCAGTAGTTATGTTATTAATATGCTCAAAAAATGTACAAGCAAATTATAGTATTGAAGACATGGACATATAAGCTACAATAAATAAAGATGGTTCTTTAAGAATAAACCAAGAAATAACATATGATTTTGATGGACACTATAATGGTAATAACATAAAAATAAATGAAATATCATTAATAAATAATGGAGTACAAATACCATTTCAAGAAGTAAATACAGCAAAAAATGGAAATTCTGAAGTATACATGGAAAATCATTATTTTTGCAATATGTTTATTAATTTATTGGATTATCCTAATGTTAGTTTATGAAAAAGACAATTATTGTTATATAATTAGTAAAAATCCAGAACAAGAAAAAGAGCTAGATAATATTGAAAGATATGTGTATAATTGGGTATTTAATGTATATAATGAACAAACATCTTCTAATAGTAACTACAACAATTAGCTTAATTTTATTTTTTGGAATTATTATTATATTAACAGCAATTTTTTCTCCTGAAAAATACATTGTAGCTGATGAAATTTTAATTTGTATAGCAACTATTTTGATATTAACAGATAATTTGATGCTTAAAAATAATGCAATTATGATAGAAGATTTGCAAGAAGCTATGGAAAAGCGACTGGAAAAAATGTTCTTAGCAATGTTAGAAAGTGCTTATAGCGGAGATTCTGGAGGATTTTTAAGCGGAGGAGGCGGAGCTTTCTAAAATATATGTGGGAATTAATATTCCCACATATGTTGGATACTTCAATGAAGATTGTATTTAAGAAATTTTAAAACACGAAAATAACCTAAAAAATAGCAATTAACCTTGCTATTTTTTTATATTTCATATAAAATAGAAGCAAAAAACGGAGGGAAAAATGGGATTAAAAATCATATATGGAAAACCACGGAAGTGGAAAAAGTGAATACTGTTTTAAACAAATAGTAAACCAAATGCAAAAAGAAAAAAAGATATATATGATTACACCAGAGCAGTTTTCATTTACAGCAGAAAGCAAGCTGATGAAAACTGCTAAAACTCATGCTGTAATAAATGCAGAAGTTGTAACACTAAGTAGAATGGCATATAGAGTTTTAAACGAAATAGGAGGAGCTAGAAAAACTAAATTAAGCAAGCAAGGAAAAGCAATGTTAATTTACTCTATCTTAAATCAATATAAAAAAGAACTAAAATTCTTAGGAAAATCAGACGAAAACATAGATTTAAGTATACAAGCCATAACAGAATTTAAGCAACACGCAATTACAGTAGAAAACCTAAAAAAAGAAATTGAAAACATAGAAGATAATTACCTGAAAACTAAATTACAAGACATATCGCTAATATATGAAAAATTCCAAGAACAGATACAAAACAAATACATAGAGGAAACCGATTTATTAACAATACTTGCAAATAACATTGAGAAAACAGATTTTATAAAAGATGCAATTATATATTTTGATGAATTTGCAGGCTTTACAAAGCAAGAATATGAAGTTATAGCTAAATTTGTAGAAATTGCTAAACAAGTAAATATTACAGTATGTACAGACGACTTAAACATAAACTCGAATCCAGATATTGATATATATTATTCAAACAAAACAACAATTGCAAAAATATGGAATATGATAAATGAAAATAATTTAAAATTAGAAGAACCAGTAAATTTAGAAAAACAATATCGTTTTAAAACAGAAGAATTACAACACTTAAGTGGAAATATCAACAATCAAAAATCCACAAAATATGAAAAAAATGTGGAAAACATAGAACTATTTTTAGCACAAAATCCATATTCAGAAATAGAAAATATAGCAAAAAAAATCACAATATTAATTAAAAACGAAAATTTAAGATATAAAGATATAGCAATTATTACTAAAAATATAGAAGAATACGCAAGTTTAGTAAGAGCAATTTTTTCAAAATATAATATACCTGTATTTATTGATGAAAAAAGAGATGTAAATCAAAATATAATTATTCAGTATGTTTTAGCAGTATTAGAAGTTCTTAATAAAAATTTTTCCACAGAAGCGGTATTTAATTATTTAAAATTAGGATTTTCTGATATTGAAAAAGACGAAATATTTGAATTAGAAAATTATTGTAATAAATGGGGAATTAAGCAAAACAAATGGAAAAAAGACTTTACTTATGAAATAGAAAAAGAAGATA
>JAAWCL010000263.1 GCA_022793235.1 Bacilli bacterium
AATATTTTTAATTTCTTATAATATATTTCTTTTAAAAATATTTAAAATAATGTATAAAAAAGTTATTAAAATAAAATCAAAAAATATTAAAAAAAATTATATAAAAAATTTAGAAAATAAATTGAAAATAATAGTTGGGACAACAGAAGATAATGAAATAATTGCAATCGAAGAAAATGGATTATATCAAAATATTTTAATAACAGGAACAATAGGAAGTGGAAAAACCAGTTCAGCTATGTACCCATTTACTAAACAAATAATAGAATATAAAGCTTTATGTACAAATGAAAAAATAGCAATGCTAATTTTAGATGTAAAAGGAAATTATAGTGATAAAGTTATTGAATTTGCTATAAATAGTGGAAGGGAGCAAGATGTATATATCATTGATATATCTGGGAATATAAAATATAACCCTTTGAATAAACCAAATCTTAAACCAATTGTTTTAGCAAATAGATTAAAGACTATTTTAACTTTATTTAATAAAAATAATAGTGAATCATATTGGCTTGATAAAGCAGAGCAAGTATTAGCAGAATGTATAAAATTTTGTAGAATATATAATGATGGATATGTTGATTTTATAGAACTTCATAAATTAGTTATGTTTCCAGATTATTACACTGAAAAAATAAAAATTGTAAGAGAAAAATTTATTGAAGGTTTTTTAAAGGAAGAAGATGTTTATAATTTATTATCATGTATTAATTTTTTTGAAAAAGAATTTTTTGCTTTAGATAATAGAACTTTATCTATTTTGAAATCTGAGATTAGTAGGATAACAAATATTTTTATATCTGATTATAATATAAAAAATGCATTTTGCTCTGATAAAAAAGAAATTAATTTTGATGGTTTTGAAGAAGTTTTAGATAAAGGAAAAATTGTAGTATTAAATATGAATATTTCAGAGTATAAAAATTTATCAAAGATTATAGCAGCATATTTAAAATTAGATTTTCAAGCATCTGTAATGAATAGATTGAGTAATGGAAAAAAACTTAGAAAAAGTGCTTTTATTTGTGACGAATATCATGAATATGTAACAGATACAGATGTAGATTTTTTCTCTCAAAGTAGAGAAGCAAAATGCATTAATATTATTGCAACACAGAGTTATACGTCATTATTAAATGCATTAAAAGATAAGTCAAGTGTAAAAGTTATTATTCAAAGTTTAATAAATAAATTTTGGTTTAGGACTGATGATATTTTTACTATTGAAGATGCTCAAAAGCAGATAGGAAAGGAGGAAAAAGAAAAAGTTTCTACTACAATTTCAGAAAATGCTAAAGAAACCAATTATAACTTTTTATTAAATAAATTAATTTCAAGAGATACAAGTATTTCAGAGAGCTTTAATAAGTATACACAAAATGATTATGTATATGATACAAAACTTTTTTCACAAGAATTAAAAACATTTGAAGCAATTCGGTTTTATATCAGATGGATTTAATATATTAAAACCACAAAAAATAAATATGATTCCATATTTTAGATTATATAATAATAAAAATTTGAAAGGATTTGATTTTAATGAATAAAAAAAATAAATTTTTAATTATATTTTTTTTGAGTTTAAATTTAATATTAATAGAATTAATTAATCCAGCGGTTTGCTTTGCTGCAGACCCAACATTAATAAATAAGTTAAAGGGGGCATTTGAAAAAATAGAAAGTTATATTATGAAATTAGCAACACCAATTGCAGCAATTGCTATTGGAAGTGGAGCACTTATGAAAAAATTTAGTTTTGGAGATGAAGAAAAAATAAGGACAGGTAGAAATTTAATTAAGGGAAGTTTATTTTCATATGGATTTGTGTTATGTACAGATATGATTTTATCTCTAATTAATACTTTAGTTGGATAGGAGGATAAGTGGAAGAAAGTAATACGATTTTAACAAATACAATTATTCAAGCAATAAATGATATTTTTGGAAAAATATTTTCTTCAGTTGATAATAAAATTTACGAATTATTAGATAAAATAACTTTTATAAATACAGATTTAATAGAAAAAGATTCTTTTAAAACTTTAT
>JAAWCL010000114.1 GCA_022793235.1 Bacilli bacterium
CAATACCGAAATCACCTTTTTGCATCCATTGCCTAATCTCTCTCTTTTTTATTCAGTCCTTGACATTGGGTACATTTTAATATTTTCGTCTCTTTTCTGCTATGTTATATCCTTTACATTACATTTTTCCCTTAAAATAATATATTTTTTTTACTAATGGAGAATAGTCGACAATAGATAAATCCTTTTTCTTTTTATTTGCAATACTTTGACATAAATACATACTTAAATATGTAAAGTAGTAATCATTAACTATATCATCATCATATTTTCTATTTAACTTAATGACACTACCATAGTATTTATCAACAATACTATCATATAACTGATCTAATTCACTATCGCTATTTAACAATATTAGATTACTATTATAATGATGACTTAATGTACTTCTGCCATGACAATAATCATATTTATCATGAATAATAGGTATTCCTATTCCTGCTTCTGAAAGTGTTGATTCAATAAATTTAGAAGCAGTACTTGTGTCATATCCAGATAACACTTCATAAATATCTAAATCATCAAAATAAAAATCATGTGTATGATTTAAAATATCCTCTATAATATGTATATCATTATCTAAATAATAAGCAAGAAGTATACTTAGAGGGATTAAAGTTGAGGATAATGAAATAAAACTTTCTTCAGTATTTGTTACTGAATAACGAATATTAGTAACTCCATTTTGCAAATTTTTTGATAATAAATACTTATTTAAATTATTATCAAATGATGTAACGACTCCATAATTATTACCACTATAACTACAGGATATTATATTTTTAAAACACACTAAATTTCTATAAATTAAATCTCTTGCTGCTACATTTTCACAAATAATGCTATTTTTAATACTTAATACCTTTGACAAAAATAAACTGACCACTGCAGAACCACCAACACCACTTACTAAAGTAGGTCCTTTAATAGAGGATAAAATACTTTTTGTTTTAATCCAATCTGTCCTCTCAAGTGAATCTAAAACCCTTTCTTGTAATTTCATAAAATTTTCATTCATACCAATTTTCATAAATAAACTACCTCCTTAAATAAATTTTATCATTTAAGTAGGTAATATATGGTCTACACTAAAATTTATCACTTAATAATTCGATTTTTCTTATTCTCTTAAGTTCAAAATGTCTCATATCATTTTTAAATTCACAATATGCAGAACAATACCATCCATCTTTAAATAAGAACATTTCAAAGGGGTCTATGACTCTTTCATTTTCTCCACTATTATAAGAATTGGATTTATGTCAAGTTCTTAGACACAATTTTCTTTCCATTTTTAACTTTAGGCTGTCACTAAGTTAGTAATATATTCTTGATATTTTTGATTTGGTGTAACGTATCCTAGTGTACTGTGTATACGTTTGTTGTTGTACCAACTCTCTATAAACTCAAATAATTTCATTTTTGCTTCTTCGAATGTTTCATATGTATTGTTATTTACTTCTTCTTTCTTTAAAATGGCATTGAAGCTTTCCATACTTGCATTGTCATATGGATATCCCTTTTTACTATATGAATGTCTTATTTTTAATGTTGATAACAATGCTTCATAATCATTTGATGTGTATTGGCTTCCTCTGTCTGAGTGGAATATTCCATTCTTTTCTAAGCCTCTGTTAATAAGCGCCTTGTTAAATGCATCTATTACTAATGTATCTGTCATTGAAGTTCCGTAACTCCAGCCAACAACTTTTAGCTCAAATAAGTCAATTACTATTGCTAGGTAAGTCCAGCCAGTTTCTTTAATATATATGTATGTTATATCTCCAACCCATTTTTGACTAGGTTTATCTGCAGAAAAGTTTTGTTCTAATAGATTAGGATATTCTTTTGTATCATCAGATTTAGAACTACCTGAGTGATTAAACTTCTTAACTATTATACTTCTAAGACCTAAGAATTTCATTCTTCTTGCAACTCGTTTTTGACTTACTTTAAATCCTTGATTATTAAGTACTTTAGTTATTTTAGGTGAACCATATCTACATTTTGATTCATTGAATATCTTAGTTATTTCTACATCTAATTCTCTATTGGATTCCTTATAGGAATTAGTTGTATGATTTACGTGATAATAGTAGACTGAGTGATGTATTCCTAAACACTTGCATAACAATCTGACATCATAAGCATTTTTGTTATCATTTATAAATTTAATTTTGTCATCTATTTCCTTGAGAATATGGCTACTGCTTTTTTTAAGATTTCATTCTCCAATTCAACTTCATGTAACTTCTTTTTTAACTTTAATATTTCATCATTGTTAGTAACTTCTCCAGTAGAAGTTGTAATAGTTCCATATTTCTTAATCCAATTTCCTATGTTAGTATGAGATATGCCATATTCTCTTGATAAATCAGCCATTTTCTTTCCTGATTCATATAAATTTACTATTGTCTTTTTAAATTCTTCATCATAACTTTTCTTCTCCTTACTCATTGGCACTTCCTCCTTCTAATTGGTATAACCATTATACCATTTGGAAAGATTTTCGTGTCTATATATCTATTCTAACATCAACTTTATTCATGGTAAAAGAACTGACAAGCCTACTTATTATGAAAATGTTGTGGAACCACTTGTAAGTAAAGAAATGTGGGAAAGTTGCCAAGTTCAAAAGAAGAAAAATTCTAGGAATTATATGAGATACAAAGAATACCTATTCTTGCAAAAAATTAGATGCCCTAAATGTGGTAGAATACTAGGTGGCAAAGCAACTTATAAAAAGAAAAACGACAAAATTTATTACTACTATGGTTGTGAGAAATGTAAAAACAATATCAAAGAAGATAAAATTGAAGAATCTATATTACACTTATTAAGTGATATTTTAGAATATGATTCCGTAGTAAATAACTTCTTTTTGCCTATGTTAAAGAACAAATTATCTAATCCTAAAGAAGAACTATCTAAAGAGTTAAAAGTCCAAGAAATGAAGAAAGAACGAGTTAGAAAAG
>JAAWCL010000264.1 GCA_022793235.1 Bacilli bacterium
CGCCCCCAATAGCGTATGTAAAGACACCCTCTGCTCCCGTTGTTTTCGTTCCTCCTTCTGTGTCGCTGCCTTCTAAAGCCGCTTTTGATTTTGCTTCTTCTTCCGGATCGGAGCTGCCGCAGCCAGTGAAGGCTGTTACAGCCAGAGCTGCGCAAAGCAAAATACTTACCAGTTTTTTCTTCATCTTTTCCTCCTTTGAATTTTTCAATACTTCTTAGCTTATCTATTGTATCTTAGATTTACTCTGACTGTCCAATCGTTAAAAAATATGAATGAAGGTCATTTATTTATAAATGCTATACATAGGTTCTCATTTATAATGGCTTCTCCGTCCCTATTGAAAACATTATATCTCTGTCTATTATTTTGCAGCCGGAACCTCTATTTCAAGGTCACTCAGCCCAAAAGTGGCCCACGGATGGATATATCCGTACTTAAGGTCTGCCATGCGGCGCCCGTCAATCTCTTATAGAATTCTATATCTATATCACTACTTTTTAAATAAATATAGGGGTGAATTTATCTATACATTTTTCTTGTATATCAATTACCTATGTTCAAATCAAGAAGAATGACTATACTTTTATTACATTTCAAGATAAGTTCTATAGCTATCTATTAAATATCTTACCTCCAACATGGGAACAACCCAGAGAGGATTACAAGCGAATTCAAAGCTCCTTATGACGAATGGTAAGTTTTACATCGTCAAAAAAAGGTACAAAAGATATAATTGAGCAAACAATGGAGTACAATGGTGAAATACACTGTTATCGTACAGATAGATAGGTAAGGCAATGATATAAGCGAATATAACAAGTATTTTAAGTAGTTATCGGATAATTTAATATATTCCAAGATACAAGTTTATACATACACAAAGGGGTTTGAAATATTTTCAAATAAAGGATATAATGTATATAATCGAATTAGGGGTAAACTTCGGATAGTCCATAATTGCCTTTCCCAGAGAAAGGAGTAATTTGTATGAATATGAATTTGATTGAGGTATTAACTCTACTCAACGTAATATTTCTAGCCCTTACATACTTAGACAATCATAGAAAAGAAAAATAGGCTAACTTCTACGGCAATAGAATGTTAGCCTAACGGAAAACTACAAAGGCAATCATTGGACACGCCAATATCCTTATGATTACTCCTAATATGATTATAAATCAAAAACTAATCTTTTACAAGTGATTAAATTTAGGGTTTGTATTTTGATATCCTCATTGGTCTTTTCACGGCGGATAGGAAAAAATAATCTTCATTTGCCTTATCCATGCTACTGTACCAGATTGGAAGTCCCGAAAAGAAACACTAAGCAAACTTCTCCCCTTTTCCTAAAAGAACGAGGCAAACTTTCACACACCATTTGGGGGATACCCCTTCCCCC
>JAAWCL010000265.1 GCA_022793235.1 Bacilli bacterium
CGTCCTTTTTCAAGTCCTTCGTCCCCGCGCTGGTCTCCTGGAGCCGCTGCACGCTGGTTTTGATCTCTTCGGTGTCCTCCTTGATCTGGCACACCCGCTCTTCGATCAGCGCCACGCTTGTATGCGACGATTCCAGCCGCGCATAAAAGTCCTTGTGCGCGTCCTTGTTGTGCTCGCTGTCCCGCTCCAGCGCTTCCACGCGGGCTTCCAGCGGGCATTTGTCATTGCAGACGTTCATTTATACCGCCTCCGTTTCTTCGTAGATTTCCCCGGTCAGCTGCGCAAACCGCTCCGGGCTGAGACTACCCGCCTGCACGTCCTCCCGCGCGAGTGTGCGCACGTCGTCCCGCACCGACGCGGGCAGGCTGCCAAACGCCCGCGCGCCGTCCCGCACCCTGCGCCAGTAGCTGTGCGCAATCGCCTTGACTGCCATCAGATTTCACCTCCCAGCATTTCGTAAAGTTCGATCAGCGCGTCGTCCTGCGCCGCCGTGATTTCCTGCTGCGCGAGGGACGCTTCGTACAGCTCGATTGCCGCCTCGTCCGCGCTGGCAAGCTGGCTTTCGGCCTGCCTGCGCTGCTCGTCCAGCACCGTTCCTGCGTCAACTTCGACCAGCAGCACGCCGCCCTCCCCGCCCAGCGGGTAGACCGTCCCGTCGTAGACCACCGCGCTTGCATCTGCCGCATTGCACAGCCCGTAGTAGCCGTTGTCCAGCAGCATTACGTACACCGGCTTCGCCGCAAGCCCGATAGCCGCACCGTTTTTTATGATTTTGTACATTTCAGCCTCCTTCAAATGCACATTGCAAAAGATACATAATTCGAATTAGTTGCGTAATCTTTATAACTGAATTTTGAATTAAACATAGCAACAAATGATGTGTTGTTCTGGACAACTGGCGATCTAGTCCACGTCAAGTGTTCAGGAGGAGCTACTCGCGCCGAAGCATTAGCCGCCTTATAATAAGCATATTGTTCGCCTTCCCCTGGTGCTGAAGCTACTACTCGACCAAGTAACTCGACTTCTGATAATAAAAACTGCAAAGTTTCTTTTTTAACAATATTGGTACTTTGGTTTCCCTCACTTGCTGTTTTTATAACGCTTTTCCAGTACTTTCTAAACGATGGATTCGGAAGCACGTTGTTAGCAATAAAGAAATAAAGCTCACTTTTAAAATATCCTTTGTCGTTAGTAGATGAAGCGTTCATTCTATGTCCTTTTTTAAACTCTGATGATAGGATGGTAATTCCGGCTTTACCAGTTGCAGTTATTTCCCCGTACGCAGTTTTAAGCGAAAGCTCATCATGATTAAAGCCAATGACTTTGAACGTATTAACGCCGTTCCAATCAGAGTTCGCACTCTCAATCGACATAGCAATCTGATCGCCTGTATTGATTTTATAATAGTTATCCCCGTCATCAATGTAAACCACTGAGGTATCTTTTGTGATGCTGGCATTATCCGAAATTGCGTGCGCGTATTCATTCAGTTTTTTGTATGACAAAGACGAAATCCCGCTTGTGTAGGTCACGCCTGCGGTTGGTTCGAGTTTCGCAACCGGGCCGAAAGAAACCGTCACCTCAACCGTCTTGCTTCCAGACAAGAAGTTTTTGCCCTCGGGCATAGTGATAGTAATAGTTGCCGTTCCGTTCGCCTTGCCTGTTATCGTAGTCACAAGGTTATCATTAGCATCCCACTCCCATTCCGAAGAGCAGGATGCAACCGAAGTATCGCTGGACATAACCGACGCGCGATTTCCGGAGTCATACATCCCACTGATTGCGATTGTCCCTGTCGGTTTTTCAGACGTAAGCGCCAGACTGGTTTGGCTGAGAATTATATACGGAACCGCCTTGCCAATCGTCCACGGCACATTTTTTGCATCGGTCGTACCATCCGGCCACCGATAGTTTGGTTTCAAGGTGAAAACCGCTTCATAGGTTCCGGCATTAACGGCGCTTGTTGTGCCGCCGATGGTCATTTTCTCTTCGTCGAATCCATTCCAGGATGGGGACTGCTTTGTCGCGGGTATAATAGGGAATCCTTGATTGTAAGTCAGCGCCCCGCTCTGCGTGGGCACGGCAACCGTCACCCCGGCAATACGCCATGTGACCGTTTTCGCGCCGGTCGAGCCGTCCGCCCAGCAGTAGTTCGCGGTCGGGGTAACAGACGCGGTATACTCGCCCGCATCGGTGGCGGTTGTCGTGCCGCCGAGGGTCATCTTTGCGGGGTCGTAGCCGGACAGGGTGGGGCTCTGGGGGTTGCCGGTGTAGGTA
>JAAWCL010000266.1 GCA_022793235.1 Bacilli bacterium
AACAAAAAAGGATTTTGTTTTGGTATAGATAGCATTTTATTATCAGATTTTGCAAAACAAATTAAAGAAGGCACAAAAGTATTAGACTTAGGAACAGGGACAGGAATTATAGCAACATTATTATGCAAAAAGACTAAATTAAAAGAAATAATAGGAGTAGAAAAACAAGAAGAAGTATATGAAACAGCAACAAGAAGTATAAAATTAAATAAATTAGAAAATCAATTTAAAATAATAAATGAAGATATTATAAATTTAAATAAAGAATTTGAAAAAAATACTTTTGATGCTATTGTAACAAATCCGCCTTATAAGAAAAAAGATACAGGAATTATTAATGAAGCGGAAAGTAAAATAATAGCTAGACATGAAACAACCGCAACCCTAGAGGATTTTATTAAAATTTCAAAAGACTTGTTAAAAGATAAAGGTGAGTTTTATATGGTACACAGGCCAGATAGATTAGTAGATATTATAAGTCTTATGAGAAACTATAAAATAGAACCTAAAATTTTACGTTTTGTACATACAAATAAAGAAAGTAAGCCAATACTTATTTTAATAAAAGGAATTAAAAATGCTAAACCATTTTTGAAAGTAGAAAAAAATTTATATATATACCAAGAAAATGGAGAATACACAGAAGAAATCCACAAAATATATAATGATTGTGGATAACATTAAGTGAAAATGAAAGAGAAAAAAGGTTGAAAAATTTAATTCTTTTCCAACCAGGTTTGTACCTTGAGAAAGGAATGTGATTAAAAATGGGAAAATTATATATTGTAGCAACACCAATAGGAAACTTAGAAGACATTACACTAAGAGCAATTAAAGTATTACAAGAAGCGGATTTAATTGCAGCAGAAGACACAAGACATACTCTAAAACTATTAAATCATTTAGAGATAACAAAACCATTAATTAGTTATCATAGACACAATGAAGAAATAAAAACAGATACTTTATTAAAAAAGTTAAAAGAAGGTCAAAATATAGCATTAGTATCTGACGCAGGAACGCCAGGAATTTGCGACCCAGGTGAAGTAATTATAAAAAAATGTATTGAAGAAAACATTGAAATAATACCTATACCTGGTGCATGTGCTATGGTAAACGCATTAATCGCTTCTGGAATTAGTACAAAGGAATTTAATTTTTTAGGGTTTTTGCCACTTAACAAAAAGCTAAGAAAAGAAAAAATAGAAGAAATCGAAAAAAGCAGAAAAACAATAATATTATATGAGGCACCTCACAAATTAGAATCAACATTAAAAGAATTAGCATTAATCTTAAATAATAGACAAGTTGTTTTAGCAAGAGAGT
>JAAWCL010000115.1 GCA_022793235.1 Bacilli bacterium
GGTTTAAATTTATTTAGTTTTTGTCTCCCTTCTAAGCTTATTCCATTTATTTTTTCATAGTCAATATCCTCTTTCAATATTTTTTCTTCAAGTTTCTTAAACTTTTCAACTTGAGCTTCCTGCATTCTTATATATCCTTCATACTTTATCTGTATTTCTACTTCTTCTTTTTCTTGTTTGTTAAGCTCTGGTCTTTCTTTATCAATAGCCTCTAATTTGTCATAATCTAATTCTGTTCTTTTTAATAATTCTGCCATCTTTGTACCTGTCGAAAGCTCTGTTGTCCCATTCTCTCTCAACAATTTATTTACTTCTTTAGTAGGCTTAACTATAGTACTCTTAAGTCTTTCTATTTCCTTTTCTATATTTAATTTTTTCTCCTGGAACTTTTTAAATCTTTCTTCAGATATAAGACCTACTTCATATCCTATTTTTGTTAATCTTAAATCAGCATTATCTTGTCTTAATAAAAGTCTATATTCAGCCCTAGAAGTCATCATTCTGTATGGCTCATTTGTTCCTTTTGTTGCTATATCATCTATTAAAACGCCTATATAGCCTTGTGTTCTATCTAAAATAACAGGTTCTTTTCCTTTTATTTTTTGTGTTGCATTTATTCCAGCAATTAATCCTTGGCAAGCTGCTTCTTCATATCCAGATGTTCCATTTATTTGTCCTGCCATAAATAATCCATCTATACCTTTATACTCTAAAGATAATTTTAAATTAGAAGGATCAATACAATCATATTCTATAGCATATGCAGGTCTTGTAAACTCAGCATTTTCTAATCCTGGTATTGTATGATATAAAGCTATTTGAACATCTTCAGGAAGAGACGAACTCATTCCTTGTATATACATTTCCTCTGTATCTAACCCAACAGGCTCCACAAAGGCTTGATGTCTAGGTTTATCACTAAATCTTACTACTTTATCTTCTATAGATGGACAATATCTCGGACCCGTCCCCTCTATCATCCCTGCATACAACGGAGATCTATGCAAGTTTTGCCTTATTATTTTATGTGTTTCTTCATTTGTATATGTTAAATAACAATCTACTTGTTCAAAATCTTTAGGACTATTCTCAAAAGAAAATGCTTCTATTCCTTCATCACCTTTTTGAACTTCCATTTTACTAAAATCTATACTTCTTCTATTAATTCTAGCAGGTGTTCCTGTCTTAAAGCGAATAAGTTCTATTCCTAGTCTTTTTAGACTATCTGATAATTCATTTGCAGCTGCTACCCCATCAGGTCCACTTTCTTTAGAGTACTCTCCTACAAAAATCTTACCTTTTAAATATGTTCCAGTAGCAAGAATTAAAGATTTTACTTTATATATTGCTCCCATGTCTGTTTTAATTGCCTGGATTTTACCATTTTCGACTTTGATATCCACAATTTCTCCCTGTTTAACATCCAAATTCTCCTGTTTCTCTAAAGTATGTTTCATTTCAGCTTGATATCTCTTTCTATCTGCTTGGGCTCTTAAAGAATGCACAGCTGGTCCCTTAGATGTATTCAACATTTTTATTTGAATCATCGTTTTATCTATATTTTTTCCCATTTCTCCACCTAAAGCATCTATTTCTCTTACCAAGTGCCCCTTAGAGCTACCACCTATATGTGGATTGCATGGCATATTAGCAATCGCCTCTAAACTTATAGAAAAAATTACTGTTTTCATTCCTAATCTTGCAGCTGCAAGAGCCGCCTCGCACCCAGCATGCCCTGCTCCAACTACTGCCACATCATATTCTCCCGCATTATATTCCATTTTAATCTTCCTCTCTTTGCTTCTTTGGGGATGTTTCCTTTGTCACATTTTTGTGGCATTAGGAATACATCTCTATTATTTTTTATAAGATATTTAACCTCTCTTTAAACATCTATTTTTATTCTTTCCCATTTTAAGACCCGACCCCAAAATGGGAATTGTTCTAGTTTTATTCTTTTTTCTATTTCCTTGTGAAACAGAAATTTATGTTTTTTTTTAATATACAACAATTTTTACCTCTCAGTTTTCCCTAATTTTATGTTTACTCGTTTTGTTTTTCCGGTTATTTATAGTATTTTCACTGTTTTTTTATATTATTTATCGTTTCCATTTTTTTATTAGTTGTTTTTGTTTTTATGTAAAATAGTCCTTTTGTTCGCTTTTAAATCCTTTATCTTACCTTTTTATATAAATTCTTATAATTTTATTTTCTCACTTTATAACCCGACCCCGAAATAAAAAACGCTTTTTATTTCGAGAATCTTCATATTTAAGTTTTAATCTGCCTAACTATAAATTATATTGTTTTTCTGTCAAATTAGCTTATTTTAGATTTTAGGGCCTTATTTTAAAACTATTTTCCTAAACAGAACTTGGCAAAAATTTCATTTATTATATCTTCATTTACAATTTCTCCTGTAATGTTTCCTAAATCTTCTAAAATATCTTTTATAAATATAGCTATAATATCTAAAGGCATTTGATTTTTTAAAGTATCTTTTGTCTTTTTTACATTTTTAATTGCTTTTTCAATTAAATTTTTATGTCTTATATTTGTAATTACAATTTCATTGTCTAAATTTATCTCATTTAGATTAAATAAATTTGTAATTTCATCATATAGTTTTTCTATTCCTAAATTATTTAATGCTGATATTTTTATAATACAATCACTTGCTTGTTTTAATCTTTTATCTTTTTCATCTATCTTTGTTTCTAAATCAATTTTATTTAGTATAA
>JAAWCL010000116.1 GCA_022793235.1 Bacilli bacterium
AACTAATTTTGTATCTGAATTAACAGATTCTCAAATGGTTTATTGGACACTTATACCCTATGATTTTTCTAATTCAATAGGAAATGTATATATTAAAATTCATACGGATTTTGATATAGAAGATACTATTGATGTATGGGGATATGGAAATTATGGAGGAACAGCATATGTTTATGATGGATATATAGAAATGCAATCAGACGGAAGACTTGATACGGATGAATATATGACAATACTAGTTAAATTTCCTTCTAAAACATTTAATGCAACAAATAAATTAGATAATGATTTTAATTATTATTATGAGATGGCAGAAGAAGGTGCAGAAAAATATAGTGCTGATTCTGATGAATTAGACTTTTTTGATACTATTATGGTAATAATAATGACACTTTTGCCATTCGTAGGATTTATAATATTAACATTAATCATAAGCATTATTGCTAAGAAAGAAACAATGAAAACATCATTAGATTTTGGGACAGAAGGTAAAAAGATACCAAAAGATATACCATATTATAGAGATATACCTTGTGAAAAAGATATTTTTAGAGCTTATTATATAGGATATCAATATGGATTATTAAAAAATAAAACAGATTTATTAGGTGCAATAATTTTAAAATGGCTTAAAGATTCTATTATACGAATAGAACAAAAAGAAACAGGAATGATATTAAAAAAAGAGAATACAGTAATAATATTAAATGAAACAAATCCAGAAATAGCTATAGAAAATGCACAAGAACAAAAACTGTTTAAGATGCTTTATGAAGCAAGCAAAGATGGAATACTGGAAAACAAAGAATTTGAAAAATGGTGTAATAAAAGTTATTCACGTATATTAACTTGGTTTGACACGATTTTAAAAGAGCAAAAAGATAAATTAGTTGAAATGGGATTAATAATAACTGAAGAAAAAACATATTTAAAAGTATTTAAATATAAAGCATATACAGCAACATCTGAATTAAAGCAAGAAGCAATTGAATTGGCAGGATTAAAGAAATTTTTAAAAGAATATACACTTATAAAAGATAGAGAAGCCATTGAAGTAACAATATTCGAAGAATATTTAATATATGCACAAATGATGGGCATTGCCAAACAAGTAGCAAAAGATTTTAAAGATTTATATCCTGAAATAATAGAACAATCAAGCTTTAATTCATATGATAATATAATATTTATAAATTACTGTGCAGCTAGAGGAATAACTACAGCACAAAGTGCAAAAACAAGAGCTGAAAGTTACTCTTCTGGTGGAGGAGGATTCTCTTCTGGAGGTGGAGGAGGTGGATCCTTCGGAGGCGGCGGAGGCGGTCGGAGGTTTCCGTTAATAACAGATTAAATAATAAAAAAAGAAAGTCTTAATGTGTGATTAGGATTTTCTTTTTTCTAATACAAAGAGATTCAGAAAATAAAAATAAAAAAATTTTAAAAAATTGTTGCAAAATACAATGAAATATGATAATATATATAAGCAGCTTAAATTAAATCGAGGTGTAGCGCAGTTGGTAGCGCGCGTGGTTTGGGACCATGAGGTCGCAGGTTCGATCCCTGTCACCTCGACCAATTAAGTAGGAAATTACTCAAAAATGAGTAGTTTCTTTTTTATTTTTAAGCATAAAAAAGTATGTGCATTGTGGTACACATACGGTAAACAATATACACAAGCCGAACTAGAGTACATTGTTTTAATGTAACTATATAATAACATCTTTTAGTGGATTCGTCAAATATGAGCTTGGAAAAATTTTAAAATTCATAATAAGTTAATATCTATGTTCTATCTGAAAATATTTGACATTATCTGTGGCTATTTCCCACTTGCATTATAATTTTTTAATACATTACTAAAGTACAGATAAATTAATGTTTTGAGGATTAGCGAGTCATTTCACCTAGACCATTTTTTTCCTTTTTCAAGGGGATTTAAGAGAATTTGGAGAAATCTAAAAGTTATAAATTATGCTATTTTTCAATAAAAATGAGGAATAGCATAATTTTTTGGATTCTAAAAAAATTAAAGATAATTATAATGGAATAACTAATAAAGAAGGTTGCTGGGAATATTTAATAAAATATTATGAATGGTCAGAAAAACAAGGGAATTAATAAGAAATGAAAAATGAAAATAGAGTATCAAGTATTATATTAATATACATGATACTCTATTTTCATCAGCTATTATTTATAACTTTCCAAATTGACCTATGGCCTTTCCTATTATTTTTAATACAGATTTTTTAGGATTAATTTCTATTGAGTCCATAGAAACAGTAGATATAGGCGCCAATATTACCAAATCATCAGCAAGTTTAGTATATTTCTTTAATGTAGCTTCACTATCATTATTTACAATTGCAACAATTATATCTCCATTTTTTGCATAATTTTGTTTATGAATTAAAGCATAATCACCATTATGAACTTTTAAATTAATACTTTCATCAGATACTTTAAGGTAAAAATATTCATCAGGAATGGTTATGTTATAAATAGTTGGATCTATTGGAAAATAACCTTCTAAATATTCGTCAGCTAATATTGGCTTATTTATTACTATTTTATTTAGTATTGGAATATTAAATAAAATATCATTCTTATTTTTAATATAATTATTTTCTTGATACCCACATATAGTCATTAAATCGGGATAAGAGGTAATACCATTAGATGAAGCTGCTAGTTTTTCTAAAATTTTAGGTTTTGGTGGATATTCCAATTTCATATTCATATATTGAGAGAGATAGGTTCTACCAACACCTGATTTTTTAGCGAATTCTTCTTGTGTATTATAAGTTTCTTTTATTCTTTTGATTAAGTTTGCAAATTCGTTTTTATTAAACATAAAAATACCCCCAAACATAGTATATAACAGGTTTTTGAAAAAATCAACAAGTTTTCAAAAAAATGAACAATAACTATTGACAAGATATAGAAGATATTATACAATAACTCTGTTCAAAAAAGTAAACAAAACTAATATTATATAAATTAATAAAATCATTAGACATAAATATACTATAAAATGTAAGTCACATAGCTTTTTAAAAATTTTATATAATATACTAGAAAATCAAAAGACTAAATAAAAAACATGATATTATATTAAAAAAATAATACTAAAAAACACATATAGTTCATAACAAAATTCAAACTAATACTTAAAGTACAAATTAAACAAAAATACGACAAATTTTGACTTTTTCCTTTACTTTTTTTGTAAAATTTGTATATAATATAAAAAAAGAGAAAAGATAGAAACGATTTGGCGACCGAAGGCTATCTTTTCTC
>JAAWCL010000117.1 GCA_022793235.1 Bacilli bacterium
ACACTAGAAGAAATGTCAAATATGTTAAATATAGATAAAGAAAATGTAAATAAAATATATATATTGACAGACTTTGTAAATGGCAATATAAAGGATGAAATGACACCAGAACAATTTGTAAACTTTATCCTAGAAAATAGTGAAAAAGAAAACATTAAAAATAGTTTAACAGAAGATATGAAAAAACAACTAATTTTAGCAAAACAGATTATGGATAGTACTCTAAAAAATGAAGTATACCAAGCAGAAAACTTAGCAACTCTTATAGGGATAAATGAAGAAATAATAAAGATGATTTATTCATTGTATAATAAAAACAATCAAAAAATGAGTCCTTATACATTTACAAACTTTATTTTAGAACATGAAAAGGATAATGTATTAGAAGGAAAAATCAATACAGTAACTCGAAATGAACTAATAAGACTAAAAAATATCATGAATAGTATAATGAATGATAGAACCCATTCTTCAAATGAACTTTCTATACTTTTAGGAATAAACAAAGAACAATTAGACTTATTATATGGACTATATACACTAAATTACATAGAACAAACTCCTACATTATCTATAAATGAATTTACAACTTTCTTAGTAAATGACGTACTAAAAAATCCATCTTACAATAGTAACTTTGATGAAGGAGCAAGAAATAAATTACAAACAATAAAAGGAATAATAAATAATAGTATAAAAAGTACAAATTATACATCAGGTGAAATATATATGATCTTAACAAATCTTTCAAAAGACTTAGAAAAAAATTTAGTCGAATTAGTATATCTATATTATGGTGCAGAAAATAAATATAACGAAAAGTGGACCCTAACAATAGAAGAATTTGTAAACGATTTGAATAATACAATAATTAAAGATGAAAGACTATATGACTTTATTAATCAAGAAATGAGAGAAAAAATAAAAGATTCACAAAAAATAATAAAAAAAGCAAAAGAATTATTGGTGGGCAAAAATTATTCCAGAATAATCTTAAATACAAACTTTGATTTAGAAGGAAAAGAAACTTATAATTTTATTAAAAAAATAAAAAAAGAACTTATAAAAGAGAAAAAAGGAATATATATAATAGGAGATTCAGCCATGTCTTATGAAATGGACCAATCTTTTAATAGTGAACTTGATCTTATTACAATCATTACAATGATAGCTATATTTATAGTTGTAGCCTTATCCTTTAAATCTTTAATTATACCATTTATACTGGTGCTCATTATACAAACAGCAGTCTATCTAACCATGGGAATTTTATCTGTTATAGGAGGAAATGTATATTTTATAGCACTTTTAATCGTACAAAGTATCCTAATGGGAGCAACAATTGACTATGCTATCGTTTATACATCTTATTATCTAGAATCTCGTACAAAATTAGATGTAAAAAATGCAATAATAAATGCTTACAATAAATCGATTCACACCATAGCAACTTCATCTCTAATATTAATAATAGTCACTTTAATTATAGGGAATTTTACATCAGCAGTAGCGTCAAAAATATGTAAAACATTATCAGAAGGAACGATATGTGCATCTCTTTTAATTCTCTTACTATTGCCAGCTCTTCTTGGAGGATTAGACCGCTTTATTCATAAAAAAAGTAATCAAAAAGATTAGTTCTTTTTGTGTTTGAAAGAAAAATATCCACTAAAAAAATATAGAATGGTATAATAGTAAATGAAAAGTGGTGAAAAAATGCAAAAAATTATGATAGTAGAAGATGATCAAGTAATAAAAAAAGAATTACAAAATTTATTAGAAAATGCAGGATATCAAACAGAAACATTAGAAAATTTTAAAGAAGCAAAGAAAGAAATATTAAAAAGTCCAGTAGATCTTATTTTACTTGATATAAATATTCCCGAATTAAATGGAGAAATTTTATTAAAAGAAATTAGAAAAACAGCAAATATACCCATCATTATGGTAACAAGTAGAGCAAATGAAATAGATGAAGCTTTATCTATCTCTTATGGAGCAGATGATTATATAACAAAACCCTATAATCCGACCATCCTTCTATTAAGAATTCAAAGTATATTTAGAAGAATGGAAAATAAACAAAATAATTTACAATATGAAGATTTAGAAATCATTCCAAGTAAGGGAATACTAAAAAGGGAAGAAAAAGAAATAGAATTAACGAAGAATGAAATGATTATCTTCATCTATCTAGTAAATAATAAAGAAACAATTGTAACACGAGATGATTTAATGACAGACCTTTGGAATAATAGAGAATATATAAACGATAATGCTTTAACTGTAAATATAAGTAGATTAAGAAGCAAACTAGCAGAATTTGGTTACGAAAATAAAATCGAGACAAAAAAAGGACAAGGGTACATCTTATTATGAAATTCATAAAGTATTTACAAGACAAAGGGTTAATAATAAGTCTCTATCTACTAACAAATATATTTACAATCTTTATGCTATCAGCCTTTAAAACAGACAAAAATTTAATACTTGCAATACTATTTATTTATATAACATTACTCATAATAATTATTATTCTAGACTTTAATAGAAAAAGAAGCTTCTATAATGAAGTATTACAAAATATAGAAAGATTAGATCAAAAATATTTAATACTAGAAACAATAGAACATCCTAATTTTTATGAGGGAAAAATTCTTCATCAAATCATATATGAAGCAAATAAATCTATGATAGAAAAGATAAAAATACATAAAAATAATATAGACGATTTTAAGGAATATATAGAAATGTGGATACATGAAGTAAAGCTTCCAATAGCAAGCCTAATCCTTTTATGTCATAATAATAAAGAATTATTGGATAAAGATTATCTACATCAACTAAGAAGATTAGATAATTATATTGATCAAGTCTTATATTATGTAAGAAGTAGTTATGCAGAAGAGGATTTTTTAATAAAAGAAACATTTCTAGATAAGGTCATAAGTAATATAGCCTTAAAAAATAAAGATGACCTCTTAGAAAATAAAATAGATTTAACTGTAGACGTAAAAAAGATAAAAATACATACAGACTCGAAATGGTTAGAATTTATAATCAACCAAATCATAAACAATAGTATAAAATATAAAAAAGAAAATATAGAATCCTATATAAAAATATATGCTACAGAAGATAAAAATCAAATCACTTTACATATAAAAGATAATGGAATAGGAATACCTAAACAAGATATACATCAAGTATTTAAGAAATCCTTTACAGGAGAAAATGGAAGAGGGAAAGTAAAATCAACAGGAATAGGGCTTTATATCGCAGATAAACTCTGTAAAAAACTAGGTCATAAAATAGAAATAGAATCGATACAAAATAACTTTACAGAGGTTAAAATAACATTTGGAAAAAATAATTATTATAAAATAAAGGAGTAAAGAAATTGCAAAATAGAGTATACAGATAACAATTAGTTTAGTATAGAAGAAAATATGAACATAAAAAAGATATCTTAACCACACTTGAATATTCAAATTATATACCTTAGAAATTTTAAAGGAGAAAAAACGTCCATTATAAAAATAAAAGGGGAAAAGATATGGGTAGAAAGATTAGAAAAAATATAGAATTCATAATATAAAGAATAAAAATACTATTTAACTTTGAGAAAAGTAAAAGTATTTTTTTAATTTGAAAAACAAATCTTACAAAATTGTAATATACTGTAATATTAAAGAGGCGATAAAAAAAGAATTTTAGAATAAAATGAAAGAGAAAAGGAGAAAGAATATGGAAAATATTTTAAAAATAGACAAAATAGAAAAATATTATGGAACCAAATCTAGCCTAACAAAAGCAATAGATAATATATCTTTTGAAGTAGAAAAAGGAGAATTTGTAGCCATTATGGGGTCCAGTGGTTCAGGGAAAACCACACTGTTGAATTTAATTTCAACAATAGATAAAGTAACATCAGGACACATTTATGTAGGAGAAGAAGATATTACTAAGTTAAAGGGAAATAATTTAAATAAATTTAGAAGAGAAGAATTAGGCTTCATATTTCAAGATTTTAATTTATTAGACACCTTAACAGCTTATGAAAATATTGCCCTAGCCTTATCGATTCAAAATGAGAGTATCGCAAAAATAGAAGAAAAAATAAAAACAGTCGCAAAATACCTAAATATAGAAGATGTTTTATCTAAATATCCCTATCAAATGTCTGGAGGGCAAAAACAAAGAGTAGCAAGTGCAAGAGCAATTATCACCAGCCCTAAACTTATTTTAGCAGATGAACCAACAGGAGCCTTGGACTCCAAATCCGCAAAAATGCTCCTAGAAAGATTTAACTATCTAAATAAAGAATTAAAGTCAACTATTTTAATGGTCACACATGATGCTTTTACAGCCAGCTTCACCACAAGAGTAATCTTTATAAAAGATGGAAAAATATTTAATGAAATTAGAAGAGGAGACGAAACAAGAAAAGAATTCTTTGATAAAATAATTGATGTAGTAACAATGCTTGGTGGTGATTTAAATGATGCTTTTTAAACTATCGATAAAAAATATAACCAAAAGTATAAAAGATTATGCGATTTATTTCTTTACCTTAATACTTGGTGTAGCCATATTTTATGTATTTAACTCCATTGAAAGCCAAACTGTTATGATGAATGTCTCAAAAGCAACTCATGATATGATAAAAGTAATGACAAATATGTTAGCAGGAGTAAGTGTATTTATTTCTATTATCTTAGGTTTTTTAATTATTTATGCCTCAAGATTTATGATGAAAAGAAGAAATAAAGAATTTGGTATATATTTAACCCTTGGAATGAGCAAAAGAAAAATATCTTTAATTCTTTTTATAGAAACATTAATTATAGGAATGATTTCACTATTAATAGGTTTAGGAGTAGGAATAGTTTTATCTCAGTTTATGAGCATACTAGTCGCAAATCTATTTGAAGCAGATCTTACAAAATTTGAGTTCATTTTTTCACAAGAAGCAAGTATAAAATGTTTTATATACTTTGGCATTATGTATTTACTAGTTATGATATTTAATACCTTCAGTGTAAGCAAATGTAAATTAATTGACTTATTGTATAGTTCAAAAAGATCAGAAAAACAAAAATTAAAAAATCCTTATCTATGTATACTCATTTTTGTTGTATCAACTTGCTTCTTAGGATATGCATATTACCTAGTAACAGCAGGTATTGCCAAACTAGATACAGCAGAAAAAATATTTATTCCGATTATAATAGGCTGTGTAACAACATTCCTTATATTTTGGTCTCTATCTGGATTAATATTAAAACTGGTTATGTCAAGGAAGAAAGTATATTACAAAGGCTTAAATAGTTTCATCTTAAGACAAGTAAGCTCAAAAGTAAATACAACAGTCTTTTCCATGACAATTATATGTATTATGCTTTTTGTAACGATATGTGTTTTATCAGCATCTCTTTCTTTAAAAAACTCCATGACATCCAATTTAGAAAAGTTAGCACCAGTAGATATTCAACTTACAAAACTATTAGATTTAGAAACACAAAATATAGAAATAAAACAAGATGAAAAATTATCTATTAAAGAAACATTAGAAAAAAACAATTTTGATATCAATAAAAATCTAAAAGATAAAATTGAATTCAATATTTATGAAGACGAAAATCTAACACTAGGAAGTACATTAGGAATAAAATTAGAAAAAATAAAAGAAAAATATAAATATTTAAGATATGAAAACAAAGAATTGATTATAAAAATAAGTGACTATAATAAGATTGCAAGACTGTATGGAAATAAGGAATACAGTTTAAAAGAGAATGAATATTTAATTATTGCAGATTTTGATAGTATGATTGAAATAAGGAATGAAGCTCTAAAAGAAAAATCGAAAATCACTCTAAACAATAAAAACTATTTTCCAAAATATAAAAAATGTAGTCCTGGTTTTGTAGAAATTTCCTCAAATCATATAAATGATGGTATTTTCTTAGTACCAGATAAAGCAGTAGAAAACTTATCTATAAGAAATAAAGTTTTAATTGCAAATTATAATACAAAAAGCAAAGAAGAAAAACAAAAAATAAATGAAAATATACAAAAAGTAATAGATGAAATGTGGGATACAACAAGTCTTATAACTATAAATAGTAAAATAGATATTGCAGAGAGTAGTATAGGATTGGGAGCAATGGTAACATTTATAGGTCTTTATCTTGGAATAATCTTTTTAATATCCAGTGCAGCAATACTAGCATTAAAAGAATTATCAGAATCAAGCGATAATAAAGAAAGATTTAAAATGCTTAGAAAATTAGGTACAGATGAGAAAATGCTAAATAAAGCTCTGTTTAGACAAATAGCCATATTCTTTATGTTTCCATTACTTTTTGCCATAATTCATTCCATATTTGGAATCAAGTTTTCAAATATAATTTTAGAAACATTTGGAAATGAAAAACTTTTGCCATCTATAATCATGACAGCCTGCTTTATTATAATGATTTATGGAGGATATTTCTTATTAACTTACTTTTGTAGTAAAAATATTATAAAAGAAAAATAAAATTTTTTTAAAAATTGTAGTAATTATGTAAAAAAAGGAGGAGAGGATTAGTAGGTTCACTAATCCTTATTGTTTATATGAATTATATATATGCAATGAAAACAGCTATCCTTATATTTCCACTCATTGCCCTTATCATCACAATACCCTTTATTCTAAGCGAATATCATAAGTATGGATCAATTAGTAAATTAAGAACAATTATCATTTACTCCTTTATTTTATACTTGTTAACAATCTACTTTTTAGTCATATTACCATTACCATCTTTTGAAAAGGTAGAGAATATGAATCCCCTAAAAATAAGACGAATACCTTTAACCTTTATAACAGATATTTTAAATGAATCTTCTTTTGTAATACAAAATCCTAAAACCTATTTGAAAGCCCTAACAGAACCCTGTATCTATACAGTAGTATTTAATATATTTATGACCATACCATTTGGTATGTATTTGAGATACTATTTTAAATGTAATTTAAAAAAAACCATTCTATTTTCTTTCTTATTATCTTTATTTTTTGAGTTAACACAGTTAACAGGACTCTATTTTATTTACCCAAAAGCTTACAGATTATTTGATGTAGATGATCTTCTTATGAATACCTTAGGTGGTATAGTAGGATATTCTTTACTAAATTTAATAAATAAATTTCTACCCACAAGAGAAGAAATAGATAAAAAAGCTTTAGAAGAAGGAAAAAACGTATCAGGGCTTAGAAGAATAACCCTATTTTCTCTAGATATTTTCATATATTTCATAATACAGATAATGAGTTTCCTATTTATAAAAAATAAATATTTAAAATATGGTACATTTATACTATATTATGTCATGATTCCTTATTTTAACAAAGGAAAAACATTAGCAGGAAATTATTTAAATGTAAAAATAGTATTTAAAAATAAAGTAGTAATAAGATCATTTGGTAGAATTCTATTTTTATACATATATTATTTCTATATACCTTATATATTTTTAGTTTTAATCATAAAAAAAGTACCTGAATTAAATTTTACAATACAAAAAGAAGCAACAATTCTTATTTTATATAGTATAGGAATAATTTTGTTTTACTTAGTCAATGCAATAACGATATTAAGAAAAAAGAAAATATATTATGATAAAATTTTTAAAGTAGAATATCAAAGCACAATTGAAGAGAGGAAGTAAAAATGAAGAAAAAAAATATAAAAATGATAAGTTTATTAACAGGTTTTCTCTTGTTAGGGAGTATCTATTATCTATTTTTTCTAGATACAAATGATTATTATACCCAAATAAAGGATACAAAGATAAAAATAGAGAAGAATAGAACACAGAAAAAATACATATATAAGGTTATAGCATACAATAAAAATGGACGAAAAAAAGAAATAAGATTTAGAAGTTCAGAAAAATATCTAGATGGTACTTACTTGAAAATAAATAAGAAAAAGAGAAAAAAGATATCATATGAAGAACTACCTAGCCTAGTAATTCATAAAATGAATATTGAAAAAATCACTTTAGAAGAAATAGAAAAAACAACAGAAATAATCCTCACTTTTAATAATCAAAGTAAAAGTATTATAAATAAAAAATCAATTAAAGAGGTACAAAACACATTAAGAAAAAGCTATTTAACGAATGATAAGAGTATACAAGATATACCTATTCATACAGATGAATGGATTAAAATAGATTTTCTTTTTGAAGAAGGAATGACGACTCTATTTATTTATAAAAAAAAGAATAATTATTATATAGAAAAACCTTATAGTGCAATTTACAGTATAGGAAAAAGGGAATATGAGAAAATCAAATATTATATGAAAAGAGTAGAGTAAATGATTGGTTGAAAATAGCCAAGATTGTATCTCATATAATTTCTTCATTTACTTTAAAAAATACATGTGATATAGTATTAACACATAAATATGTTCATATTAAAAACGTTAGTTAAAAGGAGAGTGAAAATAGCATGGACATGTTAAAAAAATTCAGGAAAAATTAAAAAAATATCGGGTGAAAGTAACAGCATTCGGTACATGTCTTACATTACTGGGAACAGGTGCAACAAGTAATTTGGTTCACACTGTAAATCATACAGTAGAATCAAATTTAGACTTTGAAAATAATAACGCAGATGTGTTTAATTCAATATCTAATATTATGGATGAAATAACATCTAATGTAAATTATGTAGAGCAAGAAAATTATGAGGTACAAAAAGCAAAAATAAAAGAATTTGAAAAATTTAAAAAAAGCATAAACATGACTATAAGCAAGTCAGTAAAAAATATAAAAATAATGATGATGGTACGCATACCGTAATTAAAAAGTCAAAATGTAAAGATTGTGATAAAAAGAAAACAAAGAAAGTAAATAAAAAAACATAAATTTGATAATGAAATTGTAGTTGTAAATGATGAGCAAGAAATTCACACTTGTTTGTGTGGAGAAAAGCATTTTGTAGATCATATCTATACAGAATGGAAAAAAGATGAAAATGGTATGACAGAAAGTCGTATATGTAAAACTTGTGGACACGAGATGTCAAGGGTAAGAGCAAAATTACTAGAAGAATTAGTTGAAGGTGTAGACTATATCAAAACAGTAAACTACAAAGACAATGGAGATGGAACACATTCAGTCAAAACCAAATATAAATGGATAAAAAGCTCTGGAAGCCTAACGATGATTACAAAAAATAGTCATGATAAAAAGGAAAACTGGGAAA
>JAAWCL010000118.1 GCA_022793235.1 Bacilli bacterium
ATATAATAAAAGAGTAGTATAGTGTGACTTAAAACTTTATCAAATAAAGTAAAAATGTTTAATACTACATGATAGAAGTCTCTTTTACGGTGATTTTAAAAGTGAGTTCACAGGATATGATTCATGGATATTACATAGTGGGGATTGGTATTGTGGAAGTTTGACAGGAGTATTTTCAATAGGTGTAAATACAGGAGCCAATTTTGGAAGTCGGTTGTGAATAGACTATAATAAAATAGAAATAAAAACAATTATTTTGTGGTTGTAAATACTATATTATAGAAGTTTAATAACAAAGAAATGCTACCAGAATATTTTAAGAGGATACAAAATATTCAAAAAATGATATAATAAATATATTAAAAATAAAGAGTTTGAGGTGAATATATTTATGAGAAAAAAAAGAGTTTGGATAGTTTCAATTGTAATCATATTAGTACTAGTAATTTTAGGATATACATTTATAAAAATGAACAGTAAAAAAACAAATACAACTTTATATGAAGAAGCCATAAAATATTTAGAGAAAAAAAATGATTCAAAAAATAAAGATAAAAAAGATTGGAAAGTATTCATGAGCTATAAGGGATTTGGAATAGATAAAGAAGAATATCAATATGCATATATGTGGATTTTAGAAGAAGCTTATTATATAAATGAAGACGGACAATTACAACTAGATACAGGTAGTGTTATGCCTTATAAATTTACATTTAAAGATAAAAAAGTAATAAAATATGAAAAACCAGAAACTGGAGAAAACTATAAAACATCAGTAGGAGAGTTATTTCCTAAAAAGATAAGTCAAAAAATATTAGATTATAAGTTTGAAGAATTAAGTAAGAAAAATATTAAGAAAATAAAAGAAAATTATAATTAAAATAGAAAAATATTACTGAATAAAAGAAATGAATTTATAAAGAAAAAATAGATTCCTTTTACGGTGATAGGACAGATTTTGTAGAAAATATACACCAATGGTCCTACCATGGTGGGGGTTGGAGAGATGGAACAATTTCAGGAAATACAGCTTTTGGCCATGGTCTAGGGTGGATTTATCTCTTTGATGGAAGTCGGTTGGAAAAAAACTACAATGTAATGAATGTAAGCCTATTAAAACAAATAGAAACAAAATATTGTAGATAAATTTTTGATCTGTTTTACGGTGATGATACTTTTTTCATATATAAAGAAGAACCATGGAATTCACGAGGGGGATCTTGGTTGAATGGAAAAATAGCAGGAGAACATGCCTTTTCACTAAATGCAGGTATAAAATTTAATGAGAATGGAAGTCGGTTGTTGAATAAGACTATAATATAGAAAGTACTAAAATAACAAAGAAAGGAAAAAAGTAAAATATTATAGATAGGTTATGTAATTTTTCAGGCTTTTACGGTGATAGTGAGTGGTTTGTGGCACCTATTTATTCATGGACCTGTCATGGTGGAGGATGGTTTCATGAAGAAATAACTGGATTACTTTCATTTAATCGAACAGCAGGACAATTATTTTCAGATCATGGAAGTCGGTTGAAAAAACTATAATCAAAAAAAGAAGAAAATGTTAAATATTTAGCAAGTATCATATAATTATAGAAAATCAAAATAAAAACGAAAAAATGGCTACAATTTGTAGTCATTTAATGTGTCTTAATTTCACCCTTTTCACAACGATTACCCCAACTATCAATTAACTTTTTATTTTTTTTAACCATAATAATTTCACAATTATTAGGACAACGATTACAATTTACAGAACTCGTCTCAAATGAAAAATCATCTAAATCAAAAGTATAGGTTTTCTCTTGCTCCTGCATAGATAAAACTGCCACTCCAATTGCTCCCATTAAATGTCCATTATCAAGTGTTTGGATTTCCTTTTGCAAAATCTTCTCAAAAGCCTTTTTCACCCCTATATTTTTAGATACACCACCCTGAAAAATGATAGGTTCCTCAATTTTTTTGCCTTTTGCAACATTATTCAAATAATTAAGAGCCACACTATTACATAGACCTGCTATGATATCCTCTTTAGAATATCCAATCTGAGCTTTATGTACTAGATCACTTTCTGCAAAAACAGTACATCTTGCAGCAAGAAGAGCAGGATTTTTACTTTTCAAAGCAATTGTGCCAAAATCTTCAACTTTAACGCCAAGACGGTTAGCTTGACTCGATAAAAAAGAACCTGTTCCAGCAGCACATAAAGTATTCATAGCATAATCGGTGACAATACCATCTTCAAGTAAAATAATTTTAGAATCCTGTCCGCCAATTTCAATAATAGTGCGAACATCTTCACAAAAGGTGCTCGTACCAATAGCATGTGCTGTAATCTCATTTTTAACTACATTGGCACCTAAAATACTACCTATTAATTTTCTAGCACTACCAGTTGTTCCAACTCCAACAATTTTATAATCAGCATCTATTTTTAAAATTTTCGCTAAGACTTTCTTTACAGCCCCAATTGGATTTCCTTCTGTCCATAAATAACAGCTACTAATAATTTTATGGTCAGAATCAATCACAACACCTTTAGTTGAAATGGAACCTATATCAATTCCAAGATATGCTTTTTTCATTTATTCCTCCTATATTTTAATAAATCAAAAAATGCTTCCAATCGAGTATCTACACCACCATCCTCAACCTCTGTATCAAAACTAAAGAAAAGAACTGGCATTTTATAGTCGCTACAAACATTCTTAATGATAGGAATGGCTCCAATTTCTGGTGTACATCCAAAAGGTTTAGTATGAATAATTCCATCATAATTTTTACGAGATAGGTAAAGACTTCTATATACATTATCAAGTCCATCCGCCCCCAAAGAATATTTACAATACTTTTTTGTTTTTTTTAACATTTTCTTCTTAAGAAATGCCTTTTGCCAAAGGAGATAACTAAGATTGGTAAACCTTTTTATTTCAATATTTTCTTTTGCAAGCTTTTTCTCCAAATTATAAGTACTAAAAGGTTCCATAGCTGTATATAGTTCACCAATAATTCCAACTCGAATAGGATTATTTTTAATTACTTCTATTTTTTTGAATTTTCTTTTATATTTTCTATACATTCTATTTAATTGAAAAAAATGTGTACATTTAGGAAAGTCAATAAGCATTTGCTTCTTTAACAGAATAAAACTGTTCTTCTCCTTTTCAAAACCAATATTTTTTCGAATAATCACATCAATTTTATCCATAAAATAAATCATGAAAAGGGTCATAATCCCATAATGTAAAAATTGTTTATATTTAAGTTTTGGATTTAATTCCCTAAATATTTCATAAGCCTCTTTAATACAAAGCCTATCTTTTGACGTCAATTTAATAAATTTAAAATCATATCCTAGATCCCGTAAAATTTTTTCTTGTAGTTCGGCATAATAACGATACCTGCATCCACCTCCAGCCTGAAAAAGAATAGTTGCACCATCATCAAGAGCCTCAATAAAATTTCCTAAATTATATTTAAAAGGAACACACACATCACTAGGAGAATATTTACTTCCAAGATCAATTGTTTTTTTGGTAATTTTAGGAGACTCCATCACATCTATATCACACAAATGACAAATAAAATATTTAATAGGTACATAATAATCTCCTAAATGAGGAAAACTAATTTTATTTTTCATATTTCACCTTCAAAATATCAAAGAAAGCATCAAGTCTTGTAATAATCCCTGTATTAGAGTAGCTTTCTTTACTTATGTTTAAAACAGGAATTTCTATTTTCCTTTTAATAAGTTCATTACTCATAGAATCAGGACCACATGGAAATGTAGATAAAAGAATAATACCATCTACTTTATCCTTATAATAGTTAACAGCAGCCATAACTTTTTTGCTATGTGTCCAGTGAATGTCAGTAGAAAGTTTGAAACATTCCTTATCAACAAGTCCATCCTCTAAAAGATCAGAATAAATAATTTCAAAATTTTCCTTTTTTAAATACTGAATGATATCCTGTCCAACAATTTCATCATATAAATTGTAAGGATGTCCTGCAAATAATATTTTGAGTTTATTACTTTTGAGTCTCTGTTTCTGTTTTAAAATTTTTTCCTTGAAATAAAGCCTTTTTTCATTTTTAGCATAGCAATAGGCATTATAACAATTGAGATAACTAATACCAAGTTGCTTACCAAGCTTAGTATAAGCAAATAATTCAATTTCTTTTTCACTTAAATCAATGTTGTAATTTAATATTTTCATAAAGGGAAATAAATTTTTCGTAAGATCATATAAAGCATTAAAATTTGTACAAACGCCTTCTCCTTTTTTTATAGAATAAAGTCTGGGTACTAAAACAGAGTCACATTTGCCTATAAGAGATTGAACTTGTCCCAAAAAAATTTTTATGGAAAGACAAGCCTCACTATCAGCAAGGGCTTCCCCATCTCGAATAGTTTTTTTAGTAGTAGGTTCACTTATAACGACATCAATATTTAGCCTATCAAAGAAATACTCCCACATTATCCCATCATAATAATAAAGTAATGCTCTAGGAATTCCTACCTTCATAAAACGCCTCCTTCACATTAAAAAGTATGTTCAAAATAGAAAAACATGTCAGTATCCTACGACAAATTTAGATATATATCTAAAAAATAAGAAAAATAAATGAAAATATATGAAATTTTGTTGAAAAATAGAAAAAAACTATCTAAAAAGAGGGAAATATGTTATAATCTTTCTAGAAAGAAGGGAGTAGGTATTATGGCAAATACAAAGAAAGCAGAAGAAGAAAACAAAACACAGAAAAAAAAGACAACAGCTGCAACAAAAGAAACAAATAAAAATGTAAAGGAAGAAAAGAGTAAGCAAACTAAAAAAACACCAGCAAAGAAAACAGAAAACAAAAAGGAAGAAGAGACAAAAACAGAAACAAAAAAAATAGTAAAAATAGAAGAAAAAAATAGAGATAAAGAAGAAAATACAGAAACAAAGAATACAACAAAAAAAGTTATAATAGCAGTATTATTAGTAATATTCTGTCTAACAATATTTTATTTAAGTACTCTATCAGAAAAAGGAGAGTATACAGATCCACCTATAGAAGATACCTCATCAAACTATGATGGAACAGATGTATCAAATGAATCAGCAAATATCAAAGAAGAAGAAAAACAAGAATTAACATCTATAACAATTGACGAATACTTAGATAAAAAGAAAAATGATGAAAAATATTCTATAATCTATATAGGTCGTCCAACATGTTCTCATTGTGAAATACAAAAACCAATAATGGAATATCTAGTCTATAAATATGGAGTAGAAATTAGTTATTTAGATACAGATACATTAGATGAAGATGGCTTTACAAAACTTCAATCTTCAGATGACTTCTTTAAAGAAGGTTGGGGAACACCTCTAACAATGATTGTAAAAGGTGATAAAATGGTTGATTATATAGAAGGGGAAGCAAGTATTGAAGAAATGACAAAATTATTCAAAAAATATGAATTAATTAGTGAAGGTGAATAATGCCTACTATTTATGAAATGATAGCAGAATTTAAGAGAAAATATCCTATGACAATCGGATGGCGATATGAAAAAAATGCACGTATTATTGAAAAACATCTTAATCCAAATGAAAAAGTGATTTATGCTTTTATTGCCCAAAAAAATGATAATCCATTTAATATATTAGGAAGTGCAGCAATTGCACTCACTACTGAGAGGATATTAATAGGTAGAAAAAGAGTAGTAATAGGATATTTCTTAGATTCTATAACACCAGATTTATTTAATGATTTAAAAATTGTAGGAGGAATTATTTGGGGAAAAGTACATATTGATACAGTAAAAGAATTTATTACCTTATCAAATATATCAAATGATGCTTTACCAGAAATAGAAACTCAAATATCAGCCTATATGATGGACCAAAAGAAAAAATATAGTAATGAAGAAAGTTTATCTAAAAAGTAGATAAATTTTTTTGTTAAGAAAATAAATGTAAGAAGTTTAGAAGTGAGAAATAAAAAAAGATAAAAATACAAGTAGCAAAAAGATAGTATTTACATACTATAAAATATATAGATACTCATATTAATAATAAAAATCACTAATCTTATAGTAATGAATTGACAATAATTAGTTTTTATATTAAAATATAATTGTTTATGGGTCCATAGCCAAGTGGTAAGGCGTGGGACTGCAACTCCCTGATCGTTGGTTCAAATCCGACTGGGCCCTCCATATTAAAATAACCGAACTCCTGCAGTTCGTTTTTTTACATAAAGAATCAGGTGATATAAAATGATGGCTCATACAGTAAAATTTGAAGGTGAGATGAGTATATGAAAACTATAAAGAATTTTATGATTTCAATATTGATTGGCTTAACTGTAGGAGTGATAACTGTCATTGGACAAAAATATTTACCAATTAATCTAAACTTTTTAGCAAATTCAGGAGCAATCTGGTTAATACCCACATATTTATTAAGTTATTATTTAAAGCAAGATAAACTAAGTTCAATATTAGTGAGTATCATATGTCTAATATCATGTGTATTAGGTTATTATTTATTCGAATCAATATTAAATAATCACTCATTTTTCATTAGTATGTACATGATTATTTGGTTGGTATGTGCTCTGATTGGTGGGACAATCTTTGGTTTAGGAGCGTATTATTCAAATAATAAGGAAAATATTTTAAATCAATTTAGTCAAAATTTATTACCAGCAGTTTTATTCTCAGAAGGAGTAAATAAGCTTATCCACTTAAATAATTATAACCATATGATACCAGCAGTCATTACAGTAACAATATTAGGAATATTACTATATTTAATAATAAATAGAAAGAATATAGTAAAGGGTAAGAATATTATTACTTTTGTTATATTAAGTGTATTGGGAATTCTTTTCTATGAGATAATATATATTATTTGTTCCTGAACAATGCACTTTATAAGGAGATATAAAATATGTTTGATAAGGAAGATATGAGTCATATTTCTACTGAATATGTACCATATATCCAAGAGAAAACTATTTTACTATATTAATTGTTATGGGAAAAAAGAAAAAGAAAACTTTGATAACAGATTGTATTCTTTTAGTAACGAGATACAAAAAATTTATAAAGAAACAAAAGTAGTGAATAATCAAAAATTTCTATAATAGATTATATTAAAAATTATATAGGCGTTGTAAATGTATTTTTATAACGCTTTTTTGTGATAAGGGGAAGTAAAAAATAGAAAAGGAACTTTTTCTTGCAATTTAAAGCCTTTTGTGATAAAATAGGCAGGACGCTTAAAGGGAAAGAATAAAAGGAGGTAAGAAAAATATGAAAGAAGAAACAGGAGTAATAATACCAAAAACAGGATTTCAAAAAATGAAATATTATGATATTTATGAGTTCGCCAAGAAAAAATGTTTTGAATATATTCATTCAAGTGAAGAAAATCATAATAAATTTTATTGGTTTAGTAAAGAATATAAAACCTTTGAACCATATCTAGATTTTTTCTTATGCCATCTTGGATACGCTATACTAAATCCACTAAATTATCATAATGTTATAGCCTATGGAACAGAAACAAGTGTTATATTTAAAGAAATAGAAAATCAAAATAATTCGTTAAGTATACTAAAAAATGCAGATGGTTTTGATGAGAATACATATAGAAGATGCAATGAAATAGCTCTAAATATTAGAAATTACACTACAGATATAGAAGATGATGGAATAATACTTCCAACAGGAAAATTTTTAACAGTAGATAGAAGAATCCATCAAACTCATGAAATGATTGCAACAATTATACTAAATCAATATTTGATAAAAAACAAAGAATTATATGAAGACTTTGTGAAATATATTAAAGAACAATATAATAATCAAGGAATGACTATAAATGAAAGTAATTATGAAACAACGGTAATCAATTATTTAAATAAATATTTAGGATGTATTTGGTTCGTAAACTTATATACATCTTATAATTATTTATATAATAGTGCACTTTTAACAGAAAATACAAAAAGTATAATAGAGGCTTTAAATCTGAATGAGGAAAATATAGGAATTGATATCACAAAAGAGCAAGAAATAAATAAAGAAGAAATAAAAAAATATAAAAAAATAATTCAAAATATTTACAAAAAAGGAGAAAAAAATGAATAAAACAGGATTAATAAATGCAGAGGATCACTATATAGAAATACCATATTATGAGATAAATAACTTTGCTAAAAGAAAATGTCATGAATATATGGCAGAAAGTGAAAAAAATAGAGAAAATTTCTTAAGTTTTTCCAAAAATTATAAAACTTTTGAACCATATTTAGATTTTCTAATATGTGCACTTCAATATGTACTAGTAAATCCACTCAACTATCAAAATACAATAACTTATTTTGATAGATATATAATAAAAACAAAACAAGTAGAAAATTTAAATAGACCATTAAATAGTCTAAGGGAAGAAGAGAATCGTTTTATTTATTTCATGCCATGTAGTGACAACATTCTTGAGATACAGCCCTTTACAAAAGATGTAAAAGTGGATGGTCTAATTATGCCAAATGGCAAATTCATAGTACTAGATAGAGACATATTATCAGTACATGAGATTCTAGCAGAACAAATATTAAATCAATTATTAATAAAAAATAAAAATTTATATTTAGATTATTTGGAATTTATAGAAAAAGAATGTGGAAGTAGTACCTCATTTCCTATGACTTATAATATGACAGTAATCAACTATCTATCTAGCAAACTAGGCTATATTAGATACGCCATATCAGGAAAATCTTCTATTTATACCTATAATAGTCTTTTTTTAACAGAAGAAACTGAAAACATTATAGAAACTTTGCAGAAAAATATAGAAAACATAGGAAGCGATATGTTAGAATTTCATAGTTTTAGTGAACAAGATATAGAGAAAAGCAAACAGTTAATACTTGAAATGTAGTCTAGTCAAAAAATAGAAATTACTATATAATATATATAGGTGATTCTATGATTAAACCAACAATGTATTATAAAAATATAGATAGTATCAATTATAAAAAATTAAAAAAAGAAGGAATAA
>JAAWCL010000267.1 GCA_022793235.1 Bacilli bacterium
ATTATTAGAGGCAATGTATTTAAAAAAAGTTTGTATAGTTAGTAATTGTATTGGAAATAGAGATGTTATTAAAAATGGAGAAAATGGATTTATAATTAGTAATGAAAATTATGATGAGATTATAAAAAATTTAAATATTGAAGTATGTAACAAAGTTTCAAGTAAGGCTAAAGAAGATGTTATAAATGAATTTAATATAGAAAAAATGATTGAAAGTTATAAAAAACTATATCATAAAATAAAAATTTAATAATTAGTGAGAAATATGAAATATTTTAAATAAGTTTTAGACTGAAAGTTTAAGAGGTAAAATAATGTTTGTTTTGAAGATATATTATCATATGTTATCAATTATAAAAAAGTGTTTTTATAAATTTATTTATGGAAGAAATATAAACTTTGGAAAGAAAGTTCAATTTAGAAAAGGATTTTCTATTAATATTGATAGTAGTCAATCTAATGTAATAATTGGTGATAATACTTTTTTTAATAATTATTGTACAATTAGTTGTATGTCAGGTGTTGAAATAGGCAAAAATACACTATTTGGTGAAAATGTCAAAATATATGATAATAATCATATATTTAATGTTGCAAATAAAACAATAAAAGAACAAGGATATTCATCTTCAAAAATAAAAATAGGTAATAATTGTTGGATTGCTAATAATGTTATTATTTTAAAAGGTGTAAATATTGGAGATAATGTTGTGATTGCAGCAGGTTGTATAATAAAAGAGGATATTGAATCTAATATGATTGTTAAATCAAACAATGAGTTGATAAAAGAAAAGATTATATATAGAAGTTAAGGAGTGTAATTAGTTTTTACTAATTAGAAAATATATGGATAATGAATTAGTTACTGTTTTAATGCCAATGTATAATACAAAGGAAATGGACCTTAGGATGGCTATAGAAAGTATTTTGAGCCAGACTTATAGTAATATAGAATTTATAATAGTAAATGACTGTAGTACAAATGGATGTGAGATAATTGTAGAAGAGTATTCTAAAAAAGATAGTAGAATAGTTTTACTTCATAATGATAGAAATTTAGGTATTGAAGCTACTTTAAATTATGGAATAGATAATGCAAAGAGCAATTATATTGTTAGAATGGATTCTGATGATATTTCATATAAGGATAGGATTGAAAAACAATTGAAATTTATGAAAACCCATCCAGAATATAGTTTTATTGGTGGCAGAGCAGATTTTTTTAATAGTAAAGAAGGAATTTTTAGAGAGTCCAATTTTTATGGTGAAGTAAAAAAAGAACACTTTTTAAGAGGAACTCCATTTATACATCCAACTATTATGCTAAAAAAAGATGCGATAATAGAAGTTGGTGGATA
>JAAWCL010000119.1 GCA_022793235.1 Bacilli bacterium
ACTAATTGGCAAAAATGGAAAAAATTTAAATGCTCTACAAACAATTATAAAAGAAACATTAAAAAAAGTGACAATGAAACAACAATATGTGTTATAGAAAAAAGAGAAATATTAAATTTTATTGAAGAATACATAAAAGAGATATTAAAAAATATGGGATATAATTCTATAAATATCGAAGTAACCAATAAAGATACAACACCAACCTTTACAATATATTCAGAAAATGATGCCTTACTAATTGGCAAAAATGGAAAAAATTTAAATGCTCTACAAACAATTATAAAAGAAACATTAAAAAAAGAACTAGATGATTATATTAAATTTATTGTAACAATAAGTGATTATAATGAAAAAAGAGAAAAATCTCTAATAAAATTAGCAAATAATATAGCAGAAGAAGTAAGAGCAAGCCAAATAGAAGCAAATCTTGATTCAATGAATTCCTATGAAAGAAGAATCATACATAATAGTCTATTAAATAATAAATATGTTTATACAGAAAGTGCTGGAGAAGAACCAAATAGATATATAATAATAAAACCCAAAAAAGAAAGATAGCAAAAAAGCTATCTTTTACTATTCATATAATATGAAAAAATAGCCATTATAAAAAAATATTTTATTCTTTATAAATAAAAGTTATATGTTATAATAAGAAAAGTAAAAAAAGAAATAATAAAAAATTAGAAGTAGGTGAAAAAATGGACGACACAATAGTAGCAATTTCAACCGCCTTAGGAGTAGGAGCCATATCAATCGTAAGAATGAGCGGAAATAATTGTATAGAAATAGCAAATAAAGTGTTTAAAGGAACAGATTTAACAAAAGTAGATTCCCATACTATTCATTATGGAAAAATAGTTGTTGATGAAGAAATAATAGATGAAGTTCTAGTAACAATAATGAAAAGTCCTAAAACATACACCACAGAAAACATAGTAGAAATCAATTGTCATGGAGGAATAAGCACTACAAAAAAAATAGTAGAAATACTGTTATTAAATGGAGCACGATTAGCAGAAAAAGGAGAATTTACTAAAAGGGCCTTTCTAAATGGAAGAATAGACTTAACCCAAAGTGAAGCAGTAATGGACTTAATAGAAAGTAAAACAAATAAAGAAAGAAATTTAGCAATAAATAACTTACAAGGAAACCTATTAAAAAAAATAGAAAAACTTAGAAATGAAATAAAAGACCTAATTTCACATATAGAAGTAAATATTGATTATCCAGAATATTATGATA
This sequence comes from Bacilli bacterium, assembly GCA_022793235.1. Lineage (GTDB taxonomy): Bacteria > Bacillota_I > Bacilli_A > RF39 > UBA660 > UBA2730. Next base: position 1,249 of record JAAWCL010000119.1, read on the forward strand.
TAGAAATCATGACAGAAGAAAAAACAAAAAAAATAGTAGAAAAACAAATAAAAGAACTGAAAGAACTCATAAAAGAATCAGAAGACCACGAAATAATAAAAACAGGTATTAAAACAATTATTATAGGAAGACCAAATGTAGGAAAAAGTAGCATTTTAAATAGCCTTTTAGAATATGAAAAAGCAATTGTTACAGATATAGAAGGAACAACAAGAGATATAGTAGAAGGAAATATTTCTTTAGAAGGAATAGCACTTAATATAATAGACACAGCAGGAATTAGGAAAACAGAGGATAAAGTAGAAAAAATAGGAGTAAATAAAAGCCTCTCTCTAATAGAAGAAGCAGATCTAATTTTAGTAGTTTTAAATGGAAATGAAAAATTAACAAAAGAAGATAAAGAAATAATAGAAAAAACAAAAGAGAAAACGAGCATTATAGTAATAAATAAAAATGACTTACCAAAAAATATAGAAACAGAAAAGCTCTCTAATAGAATTACAATAGAAACAAATACAACTACAGCAAATGGAATAAATCCTTTAAAAGAAAAGATAAAAGAGTTATTTAATCTTGATAAGATAGAGTCAAAAAAGAATACATATCTAACAAATACAAGACAGATATCTCTTGCTAAAAAAAGCTTAAAATCTTTAGAGGAAGCAAAAAAATCCTTAGAGAAAGAAGAAGTATTAGATATGGTGGAAATAGATTTAAAAGAGGCATTTGATAATTTAGGAAAAATAATAGGTATAGACTATAGTGACGAAATAATAGATAACTTATTTCAAAATTTTTGTGTAGGAAAATAGGTGAAAAAATGGAATATGAAATAATTGTAATTGGTGGAGGACATGCAGGATGTGAAGCATCTCTAGCAGCAGCTAGAAAAAATCATAAAACACTACTTATAACAGGAAATATTAAAAATATAGCAGATATGCCATGTAATCCTTCAATTGGAGGTCCTGCTAAGGGGATAATCGTAAGAGAAATAGATGCTTTAGGAGGAGAAATGGCTAAAAATGCAGACAAAGCCATACTTCAAATTAAACTTTTAAATACCAAGAAGGGCCCTGCTGTTCAAGCATTAAGAGCACAAGTAGACAAAGTAGACTACCCAAGAGAAATGCTAAAAACACTTAAAAACACAAAAAATTTGGATATTTTAGAAGGAATAGTAGAACACCTAATCATAGAAGAAAATAAAATAAAAGGAGTAATACTAGAAAATGGAAAGGAAATAAAAACAGAAGCTTTAATTTTAACAACAGGAACATATCTAAAAAGTACAATTTTAATAGGAAGCGAAAAGAAAAGCGAAGGCCCTCATGGAGAAAAACCAAGTAAATACTTAAGTGATGACTTAAGAAAACTAGGGTTTACAATTCTAAGACTAAAAACAGGAACACCTCCAAGATTAGATAAAAATACAATTGACTTCACAGAAACAACAGAAGAAACAGGAGATAATATTTATCATACCTTCTCTTTTGATAACAAAAAAAATTATGATATAGAAAGCCAAGTAAAATGTCATTTAATCTATACAACAAAAGAAACACACGAAATAATCAAAAAAAATCTAGAAAAATCAAGCATGTATGGAGGTTATGTAGAAGGAGTTGGTCCAAGATATTGTCCTTCAATAGAAGATAAAGTAGTTAGATTTAGTGATAAAGAACGCCATCAATTATTCTTAGAACCAGAAAGTATAGATAGTACAAGTAAAGATTATGGAAATACAATATATATACAAGGATTTTCTACAAGTATGCCCTATGATGTACAAGAAAAAATGCTAAAATCATTACCTGGAATGAAAAATGTCAAAATATTAAAATATGCTTATGCTATAGAATATGATGCGATAGACCCTAGACAATTGAAACCAAGCCTAGAAACAAAGAAAATAGAAAATTTATTTACAGCAGGGCAAATTAATGGCACCAGCGGCTATGAAGAAGCAGCAGGACAAGGACTAATAGCAGGAATAAACGCAAGCCTAAAACTAGAAAATAAAGAGCCATTAATATTAAAAAGAAATGAAGCATACATTGGTGTATTAATAGATGATTTGATAACGAAAGGAATAAAAGATCCTTATAGAATGTTAACATCTCGTGCAGAATATAGACTTTTATTAAGAAATGATAATGCAGATATAAGATTAACAGAGTATGGATATAAAATAGGATTAATAAAAGAAGACAGGTATGATTTATTTAAAAAGAAACAACAAAAAATAGAAAAATTATTCAAATTATTAAAAGAAAATAAAATAACCCCAACCAAAGAGACAAATAAATATTTAAAACAAATAAATACCTCGATTTTGAAAGATAGTATAACACTATATGATCTATTAAAAAGACCAGAAGTAAAAATAGAACATTTAACTTATTTTATAGATATTCCATTTAATGAAGAAGAAAAAGAATATGCTGAGATTAATATTAGATATGAAGGATATATAAAAAAAGCAAATCATGATGTAGAAAAAATGTTACAACTTGAAAATAAAAAAATTCCAGAAAATATAAATTATCAAAAAATCAAAAACTTAGCAAGTGAAGCAAGAGAAAAATTAGAAAAAATAAGACCTACCTCTTTAGGACAAGCCTCACGTATAAGTGGAGTAAATCCTGCAGATATTGGAGTATTAATGGTATATTTAAAAAGGAATGAAAAAAATGACTAAAGAAGAATTTATAAAAGAAATAAAAAAATTAGGTCTATCCCCTACCTCACTCCAGTTAGAACAACTAGAAAAATATTATAATATGTTAATAAATTGGAATGAAAAAATAAACTTAACAAGAATTACAAAAAAAGAAGATGTATATTTAAAACATTTTTATGATAGTTTAACTATAATAAAAATAATTGATTTAAAAAAAGAAGAAACACTCCTAGATTTTGGAACAGGAGCTGGATTTCCAGGAATGGTATTAAAAATAATGTTTCCAAATCTTAAAGTAACTCTTCTTGATTCACTAAATAAAAGAATAATTTTTTTAAATGAGGTAATAAAAGAATTAAACTTGAAAGAGATAGAAACAGTTCATGAAAGAATAGAAAAATATACAGAAAAAAGATTTGATGTACTAACAACAAGAGCAGTAGCCAATTTATCAAAACTCATAGAATATACAAAAAACATAATGGATAAAAATACTAAATTCATTCCTCTAAAAGGTCATATAGAAGAAGAATTACAAGATGTTGAAAACAAAAAACTATTACAAAAATATGGCTTAACAATAAGAGATAAAAAAGATTTTCTTCTCCCAAAAGAAAAAAGCACTAGAACGATATTATTAATTGAAAAAAGGAAATAGAATAAGTAAAAAATTGAAACAAAGAAAAAGTTTCTTTTTTATTAAAAGAAAAAATACAAAGAGAAAACAAAAAGTAGAAAAAATAAATCTATATTAATTTTTTAACAAATAGACAGAAACAAAGGAGAAAAGAAACATTTATTTAAAAGAAAGATAAAAAAGGAAGAACAAAAGAACCTCAAAAACTAGGAATCGCCCTTTTGTAAGAACTATATTACTATGTTAATATACTGTCTAAGAAAGGAGATGAAACGATAGAAATAGAGAAATAAATATTTATATACAACTAGTTGTATAAGCACTATAATAAATATAAGTACAGAAAGAAAGATAAAAGAACAAACTAAAAATATAAAGTAATGCTATAAAAATATGGAGCCATTAAAAATCTCCAATAAAAAACAACCTTATAATTAATAAAAAAACGCACAAAAATACAAATATAAAATATAATAAAATAAATACTAGAAAATAAAAAATTCCATTTCATAAAAAAAGTAACATCTTTAAAATATAAAGTTTTGGCTTAGCTTTCTATATATAAATGTACTAATATTAAATTAGTGCTTTTTTTGTGAGGAAAGTAAAAATTAAAATAGATTAGCCTTCATTTCTGTTTCCACATTTTGCTTGAAAATAGTTTTTTCATCTGCTATAATCATAATAGAATAGAAAGCGGGATGAAAAAATATGAATGAAAATCAAGAAGTAGTGTTTTTGCATTTAGATGATATTATACCAAATAGATTTCAACCTCGTGAAGTTTTTGACGAAAAAGCCTTAAAAGAATTAGCTATATCAATAAAGGAGCATGGAGTAATCCAACCAATTATTGTTAGAAAAATAAATGAAAGTAAATATGAAATAATAGCAGGAGAAAGAAGATATAAAGCATCAGCTTTAGCAGGACTTACCCAAATACCTGCAATTATTAGGAATTTGGACGATAAAGAAGCTGCAAAAGTAGCTCTTTTAGAAAATCTACAAAGAAGAAATCTAAATCCAATAGAAGAAGCAAGAACTTATCAAAAAATAATAGAACTAGATCAAATGACACAAGAAGAATTAGCAAAAACAATGGGAAAAAGTCAGTCAGCAGTTGCGAATAAACTAAGATTACTCTCTTTAACGGAAGAAGTTCAAAAATCACTATTAAAGGAAGAAATATCAGAAAGACATGCCAGAACCTTACTAAATTTACAAGATGCAGAAGAGCAAGTTGAAATGCTAAAAAAAGTAATAAAACAAAAAATGACAGTAAGACAATTAGAAAGTGAAATCAAGGAAAAAACAATAGTACAAGATAAAAAAGATGAAATAAAAGATGAACAAGATTTAGCATCAATGATAAATCCAACACCTGTTCCTCTACCAAAAGAAAATAATAAAATAAATAACTCTTTTGAAACAAAGAAATCTCCTAATTTGATGGAAAACTTTATGAATAAGGAAAATGATATTCCACCCCTACCCTCTCTTCCTAAATTATCAGAAGATATTATAAATTATGGAGAAATAAACAATGAAGAGGATGAGGAAGTAGAAGAAAATTCTTTAGATTTAAATGGAAATAATAATACATTGTTGACAAATCCAGTAAATTTAATAGATTTAAAAAACAATACTAAAGATATAGCAAATATCAATGATACAATAGAACCTATAAAAAAAGAAAACTCAGACCTAGACTCCTTATTAAATGTAAAACCAAATTTAATGTCCCTACAAACAGAAGAAAAAGAAGATAAAAAATTAAGCCCAGCAGAAGAAGCATTAAAAGAAAGTGAAGAAAAAAATTATGAAAACAAAGAAGACTATTTCAAGGCACCAAATTTAATGTCTATTGACTTACCAACTACAGGAATAACTCAAAAAGACAAATTAACAGATATGTTTTCAAATCCTACAACATCAAGCAATAGTCTAATAGATTTTGTAAAAAAACCAGCTACAAATCAAGAAAAGAAAGATTCATTAACAAATATGAATCAAACATTATTCCACAAAAAGAATGATGAGGAAGACTCAAATGTTCCTTCAAAAAAATCTTTAGGAAGCTTCCTTATGAATGAAAATTTAAAAAATAATGCAAAGAACAAAGAGGAATATAATATTCAACAAATGGTTAATGAGATACGAAAAACATTAAAAGAATTAGAATCACATGGCGCTAAAATTGACACAGATGAAATGAATTTTGAAAACCAATATCAAATATTAATAAAAATAGATAAAGACAACAACTATTAGGCATAATAAAACTTATGCCTTTTATGATAGAATTTAAATAAAAATAAGATTAAGTGACAAAAAGGGACAATTTTGTTTTCAAAAAAACAAATATTTGATACAATATATCTGGTTAGAACAAAAAGAAAAAGGTGATAAGATGGGAAAAACTATAGCATTAGTCAATCAAAAAGGTGGAGTAGGAAAAACTACAACCAGCATCAATCTATCTGCATCCCTTGCAGTATTAGGTAAAAAAGTATTATTAATAGATTTAGACCCTCAAGGAAATACAACAACAGGAGTAGGAATAAATAAAGCTGACATAGAAAGAAGTATATATGATGTTTTAACAGGAACATGTAAAATGGAAGAGGCAGTTATACAAACAAAATTTAAGAAATTATCTATTATGCCTGCAACAATCAATCTAGCAGGTCTTGATATAGAATTATTAGAAAAAAGTCAACATGAGCCAGGATATCAAAAACAAAATCAGTTAAAAATAACCCTAGATACAATAAGAGAAGACTATGACTATATAATAATTGATTGCCCACCCTCTCTTGGATTGATTACAACAAATGCCCTAACAGCATCAGACTCAGTAATCATTCCAGTTCAATGTGAATTTTTTGCTTTAGAAGGAATTATGCAATTATTAAATACAATTATGCTTGCTCAAAAATCCCTAAATCCAACATTACAAATAGAGGGAGTTTTGCTAACAATGTTAGACTCTAGAACCAACTTAGGTTTTGAAGTAGTAGACGATATTAGAAAATTTTTTAAAGAGAAAGTATACAATACAATTATTCCTAGATTAATAAGATTAACAGAAGCACCATCACATGGTGAGCCAATAATAGCCTATGATCCAAAAAGTAGAGGTTCAGAAGCTTATTTAAATCTTGCAAAGGAAGTGATTGAAAGAAATGGAAAACAGTAATATAAAAAGAAAAGCATTAGGAAAAGGACTAGAAGAACTATTTAATAGTGAACCAATCGATTATACAAAAGTAGAAGAAAAAATAATTGAAGAAACACCAAAAGAAGAAATCAAGAATATTCCATTAAAAGATTTAAGAAGCAATCCATATCAACCGAGAAAAGTATTTGACGAACAAAAATTAGAAGAATTAGCAGCATCAATAAAAGAACATGGAGTATTTCAACCAATCATTGCAAAAAAAAGTATTAAAGGCTATGACATAATAGCAGGAGAACGAAGAGTAAAAGCTTCTCTTTTAGCAGGATTGGAAGAAATTCCAACAATTATAAAAGACTTTACAGATACAGAAATGATGGAAATAGCTCTTTTAGAAAATCTACAAAGAGAAGATTTAACAGCAATAGAAGAAGCAAATGCTTATAAAAACTTATTAGAAAATTTAAAAATAACACAAGAAGAATTAGCAACTAGATTAGGAAAAAGCAGATCCTATATAACAAATACAATAGGACTTTTAAATCTTCCAATTGAAACTCAAAATCTTATAAATGAAAAAAAAATATCTATGGGACATGCAAAAGTATTAAGTAAATTAGATAATGCTTATCAAATAAAAGAATTAACTGATAAAATAATAACAGAAGGATTAAGCGTTAGAGCATTAGAAGATATAACAGGAGAAAATACAGAATATGAAAGAAGAAATAAAGTTCACAAAAAAGAAAAAACAGAGAATCCTTATAAATATATAGAAGAAGTATTAAATGATCATTTAGGTACAAAAGTAAAAATTAAAACAAATAAAATAGAAATCACTTTTACAAATACAAATGACTTAAATAGATTATTAGAAATAATGCACCTAGATAATTAAAATAAAGGAGGACGTATGATAACTTTATTTGACACATATGAACTAAATCTAAAATTTTTTACCTTACCTATAGTATATATAGCCATTGGGATGGTGTCATACACAATTTTAAAAAGAATAATAAACAATGTATTTAAAAAAAGGCAATCTAAAATATTAATAAAAAGACATTATCAAAAAAGAGCAGACACAATTAGAATAATGATTTTAAATATTTTAAAATATTCAATCATTATATTTGTAATATTAGGAGAATTAACAGTATTTGGAATTAACATTAGATCTATCGTAGCAGGACTTGGAATTACAGCAGCAGTACTTGGACTTGCTTTTCAAGACATTGCAAAAGACTTATTAGCAGGTATATTCATAATTGCAGAAGATCAATACGAAATAGGAGATACAATAGAAATTAATGGTTTTATGGGAGAAGTAATTTTTATAGGACTAAAAACAACAAGACTAAGAGATTATAAAGGAAGAACTAAAATTATTGCGAATCACAATATAACAGAAGTAATAAATTATAATTTGGAAAATAATTTAGCAGTAGTAGATATTGGAATTGATTATGGAGAGGATTTAGAAAAAGTAGAACAAGTATTAAATGAATTAGCAAAATCTTTAACAAAAACACTTCCAAAAATAAAAGGAGAAGTAAAGGTATTAGGAATAGACTCTTTAGATGCATCTTCTGTAGTATACAGAATTACAGCACCAGTATCTTCACTAGAACAATATGCTGCTCAAAGAATTATGCGAAAAGAAATAAAGGAAGCTTTAGATAAAGAAAATATTAAAATACCATTCCCACAAATCGAGGTGCATAATAGCAATGAATCATGAATATAGTGTTGGTACAAGATGCCAAATGAAAAAAAAACATCCATGTGGAGGAGATATTTGGGAAGTACTAAGGGTTGGAGCAGATATAAAAATAAAATGCCAAACCTGTGGTCGTACTTTTTTTATTCCCCGCATAGATTTTAATAAAAAAATAAAGAAAACAATTAAAGAAGAAGGTAAAGAAATATGAAAGAAAAGCGAAAGTTAAAACTGAAAAAATTCTATTTCCATCCAATAACTATGTTTTTTCTAACAACAATTTTAATTTTAATAGTAAGCTCTATCCTCTCTAATTTAGGAGTACAGGCAACATATAATGTAGTAAACGAAACAACTAAAGAATTAGAACCCAAATTAGTATCAGTAGAAAATCTTTTAACAGCAAAAAGTATCAAAAGCTTATTAGGAAATTCTTTATATACAGTAGCTTCCTTTGCCCAACTAAGTAGACTCATTATAGCACTAGCAGGAATAAGTATGCTAAAAGCTAGTGGACTAATAGATACCCTAACAAAAAGAAAAATAAAAAAAATATCAAAATATAAATTGACATTTATTATTGTTTTTTTAGGAGTAATTTCATCATTAATAAGTGATGTAGGCTATGTTCTATTAATACCACTTACAGCACTAATATATGAATTATGTGGGAGAAACCCTTTACTTGGAGTAATAACAGCATTTTGTGGTACAGCTTTTGGAAGTGGAGTAAGTATATTTACTAGTTGGTGTGATGTAAAACTAATTCCATTTACACAACTAGCGTCTTATTTAATCGATACATCCACCCATATAAGTTTGACATCAAACCTAATCTTTATAATAGCATCGAGCATCATAATATCTATCGTTGGAACAATAGTAATTGAAAAAATAGTCAGTAAGAGTGTAGGCAAGTACCACTTCTATGATATAAATGGAAATACTTTAAAAACAACAGAGTTAGTACTTAAAGATATAGAAGAAGCTGAACAAAATAAAATAGCAATAGAAAAGCAAGAAAAAAAAGGGTTAAGAAATGCACTGATTACAAGTATCCTATTAATATTATTATTCATATATATGTTAATACCTAATTTACCATTATCAGGACTATTATTAGACCTAACAGAAAAATCTTATGTAAACCAATTATTTGGACCAACAGCATATCTGCATACATCTTTTACCTTTTTAGTATCCCTTTTCTTTATAATAGTAAGTTTAAGTTATATTATAGGAGCAAAGAGTGTAAAAAATGATAAAGAGTTAATAGAAAAAGCAGGGGATTATTTAAAAAATATAGGAACACTTCTAATATTAATATTTGTATTTTCTACATTTATAATGGTGTGGAAAAAATCAAATATTGGAATAGTAATAGCCAGCCTATTAGCGAATTTATTATCTCACTTAGAACTAACAGATATCCCTTTAATACTGGTAACGATCCTTTTAATAGCAATATCAAATGTACTATTAACTAGTACAACAACTAAATGGCAAATTTTTGCACCAGTTGTAGTACCAATGTTTATGCAAGCGAACATATCTCCACAATTTGCCCAAGTAGTAATGCGTGTAGCAGATTCAATGACAAAAGGAGTAACACCATTTTTAACATCATTTGTAATTTATATAGGATACTTAAATATATATAATCAAAATAAACAAAAACCTATGACAATACATCATAGCCTAAAAATGGTAATGCCATACTTTACAATAATAGGATTCATTTGGGTATTACTAGTAATCATTTGGTATTTAGTAGGAATACCAATAGGACCAGGAGTATATCCAACAATATAAACTAATATACATCTATTAGTTTTTTTGTTTTAAAAAAGGAAACAAAAAACGAAAAGAAGAATATAAATCGTTAGATAAATCACTTCTATAGACTTCATTAAACGAATTTGATATAATAAGTAGCAGAAAAGAGGTAATAATATGAGTTTAACAGCAGGAATAGTAGGACTTCCAAATGTAGGAAAATCAACATTATTTAATGCTATTACAAAAAAACATATATTAGCAGAAAATTATCCATTTGCAACAATTGATCCAAATATAGGAGTGGTCACAGTACCAGATAAAAGAATTGATAATCTAAATAAAATGTACAATCCAAATAAATTAATTCCCACCTCTTATGAATTTACAGATATAGCAGGATTAGTAAAAGGTGCATCAAAAGGAGAAGGTTTAGGAAACAAATTTCTTTCTCATATAAGAGAAACAGATGCTATATGTGAAGTAGTAAGATGTTTTGAAAATGATAAAATTATTCATGTTGATGGCGATATTGATCCAATAAGAGATATAGAAACTATAAATCTAGAATTATCAATAGCTGATTTAGATATAGTAAACAATAGACTAGAAAAAGTAGCAAAAAAGGCTCGAACAAGTAAAGATAAAAATGACTTGCTAGAAGTTGAAGCATTAGAAAAAGCAAAGAAGTCCTTAGAAAGCAATATACCATTAAGATTAGTGGAATATACAGAAGAAGAAAAACAAATCCTAAAATCTTATAGTTTTCTAACTATAAAGCCAATCATCTATCTAGCTAATGTAACAGAAGATGAGGTATCCCAAAAAGATAATGAATTAGTCCAAAAAGTAAAAGAATATGCAGAAAAAGAAAAAGCTCCTGTAGTAAAATTATGTGCCAAACTAGAAGAAGATTTAAGTGAATTAGAAAGTGAAGAACAAAGAGAAATGTTGGAAGCATTAAATATAGAAAAAAGCGGATTAGATGAGTTAATTGCAACAACATACGATTTACTAGGATTGGCCACCTATTTTACAGTTGGAAAAGATGAAGTGAGAGCTTGGACCTTTAAAAAAGGAATGAATGCAAAAAAATGTGCAGGACTCATTCATACAGACTTCGAAAAAGGTTTTATTAAAGCAGAAGTAATAAGTTATGAAGACCTAATAAAATATGGAGATGAATTAAAAGTAAGAGAAAATGGTAGAGCAAGATTAGAAGGAAAAGATTATTTAATGCAAGATGGAGATATATGCCATTTTAGATTTAATGTATGAAAAAGAAAGATAATGAAAATTCTATATAGATATAATAAATGCAATAAAGAAGTAATAATACAAAAAAGAAATTTGAGTTTAGGTAAAATTTAATAGGAAAAAGAAAAAGTGAAAATGTGTTATCCACAGATTCACTTTTTTGCTCATAAAATAAGGAAATATTCTCCTTTGTTTAGTAT
>JAAWCL010000120.1 GCA_022793235.1 Bacilli bacterium
AATTTTTTTAGAAGCATTAGTTAGCTCAGAAATGAAATTTTGTTTATCTGTAATTTTGACTTCTTTAGTTGGATAAAAAATATTATTGAATAAAACATGAATGGAACCATCAAGAAAAGTATAAACTTTAACTTTTTGTTTGGTATCGATATAGGCATTAGAATCATGATCTAAAATCACAAATGTCTTATTGTTGAAACGTAAGTAACAATGACCATGAATGCAGTATTCTTTGTAGGTAGCAAGTTCAATATTGTAGTCAAAATCATCAATTGGACAAACAAATAAATTTTTGTTATCATCTATAGGTAAAGCAAATCGATTATTATAACGAGGTAGGAAGTCGTTTGAAATAAAATCATTTGCTTTTTCTAATGAAGAAATATTATGCTTTTTAAGTTCATGATAAAGACGATCTTGAAAAGTTCTCCATAAACGTTCAATACGCCCTTTAGCCATGGGATTAGTGGTAGAAATAATATCGATACCATTATGTTTAAGCATGGTAGTAAACCTAGTATTTTCAATATGTTTGCCTTGAAGTTCTTCTTCGATGGAAAGTTCCTTTTTTGTCGATTGAAAGACAGTACGATAGTCAGAATAAAGACATTCAGGGAACCCATAATTTTGAATCGTTTGTTTTAAAATCATTTGATAGCCAAAGATAGTTTCTTCTTTATCGAGATAACAACCAGTAACAATGCCAGTAGCATCATCAATGGAACCATGTAAGCTATAATAATTGTCGTCACCGAAAAGCCATTTATGTTTAGAAGCATCAACTTGGATAAGTTCACCAGCAAATTCTTTACGATCACGAGGAGGATGTGATTTCTTCTTTTGACGATATGGATGTGGGGAGGAAATACCATTGGAAGTAAGTAAATGATAGATAAAGGAATCTGAAACTTTAATATCATGAAAATCAGCAAGCATATCATTAAAGTGATAGAAGTTCCATCCGGAATATTCAGAGACATATAAATCAATAATAGAGTGTTTAAAGGAAGAAGAATAACCTCTACCAGTAGGACGATTTCTATTTTTGTGAGGAATAGAAGAAATACCAGAGATTTTAAAAGCTTTTTTCTTACGATAAATTTGGCGTTCAGAGAGACCAGTTAGGCGAGCAGCCTCAGAAGTTGTAATCTTGCCATTAATAAGCATAGTTAAAATTTTGTGAATTTTTTGTTCTTTCATATTTAGTATAATCCTTTCATTATTCATATTGATTAACTCCTTTCTCTGAAGGAGTATTATATATCATTTACTGACATTTTCAAAAAATGATATAACATGACATTATCACAAAACGATAACACTCAAAAGAATTAAACATTGACAAAAACAAGAAAATACAGTAATATATAAACCCAAAAGGAGAAGAAGTATGACGAAAAAAATGCGAATAGTAGGATTGATGCTATTAATGGCAACATTTCTATTACCAACCATAGTTAAAGCACAAGACTTAGATCTAACAATCTATAGTGATGAAACGTTACAAGAAACATTAACAGAGGAAAACATAACAGGAGATTTTACAAACTATCAAGATACAGATGATAGAGCAACGATATATGTATTTAGACAAGATGGATGTTTAAATTGCAAAAACTTTTATCAATATGTAGCAGATACATTACTAGTAAATTATGCAGACAAATTTAGAGTAATCAGCTATGAAGTAAGAAATAATCAACTAAATAATACACTAAGAATGAAAGTACAAGACTTTATTGGAGAAGAGGCAACTATAACACCATATATAATCATTGGTGAAAAAACATTTAGTGGATTTATTGATGCCGAAAAACAAAGTCAAATAGAAGATGCAATATTAGCACTATATAACAGTGCCAATAAGTATGATGTTTTAGAAGATATGAAAAATAACAAAAAAGATTTTAATGATGTAAGTAGTGGTATCTTTATAAGAACAGAAAAGGCATTAAGTAAAGATTATTCATTAAGAATAATAAATACAAATACAAAGGATTCAACAATAACAGATTTTAATCATATAGCATCTTATGATATGAAGATATTAGATAAACAAAATAATATTACACAAATAAATAATAATAAAATTACTATAAGAATTCCTATAGCACAAAGCTATGACCTATATAAAGTAGTAGAAATAGATAATAATGGAAATTCCATCGAAATAAACAATATAGAATACAAGGATGGATACATTATATTTGAAACAAATGACTTAAAAGAGTATCTAATTTATGGAAAAAATAATGCAACAGATCAAGCTCCTAATGAAAATACACCAGATCAAACAGGAAATCAGGTAACAGAAAATAACCCAAATACTTTAGATAATGTTCAAATCTATGTACTTATGTTTCTAGTTGGAAGTATTATCTTTGTTAGCAGTACTTACCTATTAAAACATAAAAAAAATTAATACAGAAAAGTTCTATGCAAAAAACATAGAACTTTTTAAGGAGTATAAAATGAAAAAAAAGAAAATAAAAGGGAGAATAGCAAGAAGAAAGAAGAAAAGAGTGTTAAAGTATCTAATTCTATTCTCGATCATAATTATGGGTTATAGTAGTATTAAAATTTTTCTATGGACAAAAGATAATTACAATATAAATAAAGAAATAGAGCAACTACAAAAACAAGTTCTAAAAATAGAAACAACAAATAATGATAATCAAGAAGAAAAGAAAATAGAAAATCAGGAAAAAAGCTTTAACCCTTACTGGGATTTTACAGAAGAAGATTATTTACAAATAGATTTTTCAAAATTAATAGAACAAAATAAAGAAACAGTAGCATGGATTAAAGTAGAAAAAACAAATATAAATTATCCAATTGTACAACATAAAGATAATGAATACTACTTAAATCATAGTTTCAACAAAACAGAAAATAATGCTGGATGGGTATTTATGGATTATCGAAATAATATACAAAATATGGGAAAAAATACAATAATTTATGCACATGGAAGACAAGATGGAACAATGTTTGGTAGTCTAAAAAAGAGTTTAAAAAGTAAATGGTATAAAGATAAAAACAACCATATAATAAAATTAGAGACTAAAGAAGAAAATACACTTTGGCAAGTGTTTAGTATATATGTCATTCCAACAACAAATGATTATATACAAACTCAATTTGAAACAGAAGAAGATTTTGAAAAATTTATAAATAAAATAACAGAACGAAGTATTTATAACTTTAAAAATAATGTAAATAAGGAAGAAAAAATATTAACATTATCAACTTGCTATAATGAAAAAGAAAAGTTAGTACTTCATGCCAAACAAATAAAAGTAGAAAAAAGATAAAAGCTTATATTCAGTAAAATGTAACCTATAAAGTGGACTTTCAAAAAAAAGAGAGACCCACTTTATGGGTTTTTATTATGTCTTGATGTATAATATAAGAGAGTTGGTGATAATTATGTCAAAAATAATATTTACAGATGCTCAAGTAAAAAAGTTGAGTAAAAACAAATGGATTAAAAGCATAACCAATAAAGGAATAACTTATACTGATGAATTTAAATACAAATTGGTA
>JAAWCL010000121.1 GCA_022793235.1 Bacilli bacterium
CACTATATAAACATTATCTAGAATATTATATTCAATCGCATTATTTAAGAGCAGTTTAAAATAAAATGCAGATGTAATATTTAAAAATGTATAAATTGTAGTTAGGAATATTATATAGGGAATATATTTTTTATTTTTTTTGATAAATTTTACTAACCATTCCTTTATAATTTTTCTTTTTTCTAGCTTTAATATTTTTTTTATAGGTTTTAAATAAATATAATTGTTACTAGTCATTAAATTAAACTCTGCAAATGTTATTTTTTTCTTGCCTATAGCAGGATCCATAATGAGTAGTTCCTTTTTTGTAAAATTTATACTATATATTACTATAAAATGTTGATATTGTTTATTTATAATTACATGACTATTTATTGGTAGCATCTCTTTTTTTATTTCTTCTAATTTTAGATTTAGTCCATATGCATTAAATCCTATTTTTATGGAAGCCTTTACAAGATTGTAGGCTGTTACTCCATTTCTTGTTGTTAAAGTTAATTCTCTTAGGTATTCTAGAGAACAATTCCCACCATAAGAACGAATGATAGATAATAGGCAACATACACCACAATCTTTGATGCCTTCTTGTTTAATCACTTCCATATTTTTACCTCCCAATCTTATTATTAGGAAATAACTATATTTTTAGGGTGTATTTTTCAAATTTTTATTTGTTTTCTTTCTTTTCTTGTTCTATTAAATTTGCTCTTTTTAATTCCTCTATATATTTTAAATGGCTTTTCTTTATTTTTTCGTTATGATTTATAAATATTGTTCTATTTTGAATCACTATTTCAATTATAATGTTGCTTTTACCACACTTGAATATTTTTTTATATGTAGGGTAGATTAGATTTTCTTGATATTTGTATCGATATTTTTCTAATTCACCTAAGTATATATCTTTCTTTATTTTCATGGAAACACCTCTATTTTAGTGTTTCCTATTTTTACTTTTTTATTTCACAAATAAAAAAATCTATTTCTAGATTCTTTATTTTTAATATGGTGTTCACGACGTGATTCGAACACGTGACCGATCGCTTAGAAGGCGATTGCTCTATCCAGCTGAGCTACGCGAACATAAAACTCATTAACAATATTATTTTACAATAAAAAAAGACTTCTGACAAGTCCTTTTTTTATTTTTCTTCTTTTATATATGGTAACTTTTTTCTATTTTTTCTTCATTGTTATGATAATTTTCTAAAGCATCTACATATCTATTTGCAATCGATAAGAGATATTCTTTATTTACTAAATTAGCAGTTTGTATTGCCTGTCCTGTTACTACATATTGTTCTTCTATATCATCGACGCTATATTGTGGAAGGTTATTTTGAATCACATCTTGATCTTGTTGATTATTATCTACTATTGTATCTATATCTTCTACTTCAACTTCGTCTAGATCTATGCGAGTATCTTCTTCTGTATTAAAAATATCACTCTCTTTATCTAAATCCCCTATTATTGAAACAAAATTGTTTACTTCCTTATCTTTTATTTGAACTAATTGGTCTGCTTTGGCAACTAACTCTCCTATTTGATCTTTTTTGGTATTTTTCTTCTGTTCATCTATATCTGTTTGAGTAGTTTTTGCTTTTGAATCTTCTATGGTTCTTAAGCTCTTATTCTCCTCAGATACTATTATTTGTTGTTGCCTATCCTCTTGCGATTCATTTCTAGCTTGTTCTATTTGCACACTACTTACGACTATATTTGGGTCAACCCTATTTTCGCTTATTCCTTTATTCTCTGTTCTTGTTATTTTTTGCATATTCTCTGGCATTTTTAAATTTGTATTTTTCTTATATGAATTATAAGTTGTAATATTCCTTTCCTCTTGATTTATTTGATAAAGTCCCTTTTCTTGTAATGTTTTTGTCATTTGTTCCATCATATCCCTATAAGTTGGTACAACTTCTGTTTCAATTGTTGAAGGATAATTTTTCTCTGCTATAATTCTTGCAATTAATTTATTCTCAATGTTTTTAAATTTATTTGCTATTACATTTTCTAATAAGTGGTCAATGTAATATTTTTCCTGAACATTTAATCCATTTTTAACTGTGATACCTGTTATGTTTTCCAAGGCTTGAGCAAATTCTGTGATAATGACTGCTGTTGAACCTTTTACTCCTTCATAACTGTTGTTGTTTATATTAGGTAAATCTTTTCTAAACATATCATAAACTTGCTCTATATATTCTATCTTTTTTTCTACATTAGAAGTCGTATTTATACTAACAAATTTCTTATCATATGCTGTATAACGTTTTTTTGCAGTTTCTCCATTTAATAAATCAGAATTTACATCTAAAGTTTCATTTTGAATATTATGAAGTCTAGCATTTTGATTTATAGCTCTTTTTAAATTTTTCATTAAGCTTTCTTTTTTTATTTTATGATTTCCAAAATATTGATAGATTTGTTCTGGATCCATTTTATTACAGGCTAGATAATAGGCTTCTCCTTCTTTAAATTTTTGTGCAGCTTTAACTTCGTTTTTCTCCTCTTTGTACTGATTGGCCTGTTTTCCATTATATTGAGATAAATATTCTTTTATACGAGACATTAAACTCATTCTATCTTTATTAGGACGGCAATACTCTATCATTTTATTCCAACTACAATTAGAATAATCATAGATTATTTTTTCTTGCTCTGTTTTATTTTTACTCTTTATTTTATTTTTTGTATTTCCTGGTGTTTTTATATCCTCTTGCTTTTTAGCATCTTCTTTTGGAGATGAACTATCCTTTTTAAACCAGCTTTTTAAACCAATAAAGGTTGTTGTAATTATTGCTGTTACAGCTACCAGCGCTGTTGTAATCAGTGCTGCTTTCTTTTTATTTTTAAAAAGTCTCTTTTTTGAAGGTTTACTGGCTTCTTTTTGATATTTTTCTATATTCTTAACTAATTTTTGTTCTTCTAAAATGTTATTTTCTATATATCCTTCTTTTACTAAGGTAGCCTCATCTTTATTTAGTAATCTTTTTAAAATATCAATATATATATCTGCTTCTTTTTCACTGACTGTTTTATAGCTTCCATCTTTATTAAATATAACAGCTTTAATTATATTTTTACCATTTTCTTCATATTGAAAGAAAACTATTTTTCCTATAGGATTTTTTCTTTCTTCTTTACTTATTTTATTTTTTTCCGTTTTTTGTGGTTGTGCTTCTTTCTCGTTTTCGTTTTTAGTTTGTATTTCATTATTATTTATAAAGTCCCCATATAGATTCATAAATGCCTGATAAGCATTTCTTCGAAACTTCACTATTCTTGCATCTTTTATAAATTCTGCTAAATTAGTATATCCTAAGTCTTCAGCAAAATAAGCAAGCAGCTTTAGCTTTCCTGTATAATCATATGGATCATAAGTTAACTTATAAGTCTTATTTCGAATCTTACTATTTTCTGTTTTATATTTATAAGTATAATCTACATCTAAATATAACACATCCTTTTTTAATCGTATTGTAAATTTTTTTGGGATTTTTTCTACTATATTTCTGATATTACTCTCATCTTCTAATTTTTCCCTAAACTCTTCTATATTTTTTATCTCGTTAAATTGATTATTTCTTTTGTCGAATATATGCAAGTCTTCTGCTACGGTTTCCTGATCTAAGTGATATAAAAATTCCATCATACCTATCTGATATTTTGTTATTAAATCATAAGAGTATCCATCTATACTGTAAAGTAATTCTACTATACCTTTATCTTTAATAGTCATTTCTTTAAGTAATGGAAAGGATTCATCAAAAGGATCATCCAAATTCATCACAATTTCGCTATTGTCTTCTTCACTACTAGTGTCTTCTGGTAAATCTGAACTGTCTGTAGGAAAAGAAATACTTTCTCCATTAAACAATCTGTGTGCTACTTCTTCCATATCCCAATTTTCTTCCTCTTCATAGTCTAGGTCTCTTAATATCTCTTCTAATGTAGCTTCTACATTTTCTACTGAAGTATTTTTTTCTTCCATTTCTCTCACCCCTATTTCATTACCTTTCTGGTTCTAAAACTCTCATAACAAACCTCACCATATACAAATTCTGATCTAGCTACAGTTTGTGATTGCTTTGCAATTGCATAATGATTTATTCTTTTGTTGGCAAATCCGTTACATCCTTCTAATAAGTTATTTGTTCTTATTAGTGATTTTGTATATTGATATACTTCATAGTAATAAGAAGGACCATTTGGACATGTATTACCACAACTTGAAAAATCTCCACCTATAAACTTATAATATTTATCTCCTCCAAAATTTGGAGTTTGTCTTGTACTAATTGTTCCTATATATCTCCAACTATCTGTTGAAGTCTTATTTCCTAAGTATGCTATTTGTTCATAATCTCCTGTTGTTTTATATGTTGTTC
Source organism: Bacilli bacterium (assembly GCA_022793235.1). GTDB lineage: Bacteria > Bacillota_I > Bacilli_A > RF39 > UBA660 > UBA2730. The sequence continues at coordinate 4,398 of JAAWCL010000121.1, forward strand.
CTTGAATATTTACATAATTATAATTTTTACATGCTAATGTCATCGTTGTACTCTTATACATTAATTCTAAAGAAATAGTTGTATATTTTTTTAGCTCTGTTCTTATTAATTCTTGTTCTTTTTTTATTTGAATTTCCTTTAGACAATTTTTATCTTTTATGTCACACGTGATAGGAGCTGTATTACATGATGTTCTTGTATAATTAGACCATGGTCCGAATTCTGTTAATTTCTCTTCATAATTTGTATTATTATTTGAACTTGGTGGTGTTACTACTGGTTTATTTATATTTACTGGTGGATTTTTACTTTCTTCTTGTTTGTTCTCTTTTTCATTTATAACCAATTTTTCTTCTTCTTTTTCTTTGTTTATTTCTTCTTGTTCTTTTTTCTCCTCTTTCTTTTTATCTTCTTGTGGTTTGTTTGGTGTTGTATTTCCTTTTTCACAAATTGCATTTGTACAAAAATCATATTTACCTACATGTACTAATATATAGTCTGTTTGATTCTGACAAACAATTACTACTTTTAATAGGTAATCTTCCTCTAATTTTGTTATTTTTACATAGGATTTTTTATTATCACATTTTTTATCTCCATTATAAAGATTTGTTATAAGTTTGTCTTCAATTAATTGTTTTAAAGTTACTGTTTCACTAGCCTCTTTTTCTTTTGGTAGTTTCTCTTCCTTATAGTAAACTAAAGCTGCTTCTTTTAATGTTTGCAAATTTTTTGAAAAATCTGTCTTTTGTATGTTCTTTTCTGTTATCTTTATACTATCCTTGTTATTTTTTACCTTATTACTTGGTTTATAAGTTATAAATTTAGGCACAATCCATATAAGCATAATAAGAATTGCTAAAATTAATATTATCTTTAATAATAATTTACGAATTAAAAATCCATTGTGTTTGTAATCTTCTGTATACATAAAATCCACCCCCAAAATTTTGACATTATTTTAGCACATTTTCTTATATATGTCAATGTTTTTAATTTTTAAGTGTTATCGTTTTGTGATAATGTCATGTTATATCATTTTTTGAAAATGTCAGTAAATGATATATAATACTCCTTCAGAGAAAGGAGTTAATCAATATGAATAATG
>JAAWCL010000122.1 GCA_022793235.1 Bacilli bacterium
TGTCCAAGAAACGGGGTTCATATCATTTTATAGTATCTTTTTTGTGATAATAGTGGTAAAAGAAGGTGTTATATTCAAAAATATGGTATATTATCTCATTTTGAATCTGTTAATGACTATTTTTCTATAGAAGATTGTTAGAAAAATTTATGTAATAGATTTATATATATATATATTATAAATTTATGGAATAAGTGATTTTTCTTTTTATAAAAAATATTTAGAGGCATTTGATTTTTCTATTTATATATGATAAAATATTACTAGTTTTTGGAGGTATATTATGAAAGTTTTTTTACTTATTGTATCAATACTATTAATTATTATTGTTTTATTACAGAGTGGTAAAGCAGAGGGAGCTTCGCAGATTATTTCTGGAGGTAGTTCTTCTTTATTTAATCAAAGAAAAGAAAGGGGTAGCGAACTTATTATTAGTCGTATTACTATGGTTTTGGGACTTATTTTCTTTTTGGTATCTTTAGTGACTTCTTTTATGTAGTTATTTGTAGTAATATGGAAAGATTATAATGGTCTTTCTTCTTTTTTTTTGTATAGATGTTTGATATAATGAAATAGAAGGTGATAATTATGCGAGATAGAATTATTAATGTATTAGAAAATAGTGATATTGCTCTTACTATATATGAGATTGAGGATTTTTTAGATATAAAAGAGATAGAAGATATTCAATTATTACAAGATGAATTAAATTTTCTTTCTTTAGAGGGAATTATTTATCATTCTAATAAAGATCGTTATATGATGCTTAAGGATAGTCATTTAAAAAGGGGCATTATGCGTGCTAATAAAAAGGGATTTGGGTTTGTTGATATAGATGATAATGATGAAGATGTTTATATCAGTCAGGAGAATATGAATGGCGCTATTCATGATGATGTTGTTCTTGTAGATATTATTAGTAAAAAGAATATGCCTAGACTTGAGGGGAAGGTTATTCGTATTTTAAAGAGGGAGAGAAAGACATTTATTGGCGAAATAAATTTTAAGAAGGACATTGGATATATTACTTTAGATGATGTAAAAGTAAAGTTAAATATAGAGATTTGCCGAGAAAATTCTATGCATGCTGTAGATGGTCATAAGGTTGTTGTTTCTCTTTTAGAAAAGCTTGATAAACATGGTAGATATAGTGGAGAAGTTATAGAGATACTTGGACATAAAAATGATCCTGGTGTGGATATTTTATCTATCGTGAGGAAATATAATATAGAAGTAGATTTTCCTGATGATGTGAAGGAACAGTTAAAATTAATACCTTCTGTTGTGAGTGAAAAAGATATGGAAGGTAGAAGAGATTTAAGAGGTGAGCAAATTTTTACAATTGATGGTGATGATACGAAAGATATAGATGATGCTATATCTATTAAAAGGCTTTCTAATGGACATTATCAGTTAGGCGTACATATAGCGGATGTTAGTTATTATGTTAAAGAGGGAGATGCTCTAGATAAAGATGCTATGGAGAGAGGAACTTCTGTTTATTTAGTCGATCGTGTTATTCCTATGCTTCCACATGAACTTTCTAATGGTATATGTTCTTTAAATCCTTTAGTTGATCGTCTTGCTATGAGTTGTGTTATGGAATTTGATGGTAAGGGTAAGCAGATTGATTATGAAATTTTTGAGAGTGTTATTTGTTCTAAAAAACAGATGACTTATAAAAATGTTAATCTAATATTAGAAAAAAACATTGTACCTGAAGGGTATGAAAATTTTGAAGAGAGTCTTCATACTATGAAGGAGCTTGCAGATATTCTTCGTACTATGAAGGAGGATCGTGGATATATTGATTTTGAGGTAGATGAGGCGAAGATTTTGGTTGATGAGAATTGTGTGCCTCAGGATGTTGTTCTTCGTAATCGTGGTGTTGGTGAAAATTTAATAGAAGATTTTATGATTGCTGCTAATGAGTGTGTGGCTACGCATATTTATTTTATGAATTTACCTTTTCTTTATCGAATTCATGAAGTTCCAAAAGAAGAAAAAATACGTAGCTTTCTTAACTATATTCAAACTTTAGGTTACCAAGTTACAGGGAATTTGAAGGAGAATAATCCTAAATCTATTCAAAAGCTTATAAAGATGCTTGATGATAAACCAGAGTTTCGGGTTTTATCTACTTTGCTTCTTAGAAGTATGCAGAAGGCTGTGTATAGGGCTGAGAATATAGGGCATTTTGGACTTGCTAGTAAATGTTATACGCATTTTACTTCTCCAATTAGACGTTATCCAGATACAACAGTGCATAGACTTCTTAGAACTTATTTATTTCAACAAAAATTAGATGATAATACTATGAGGCATTGGGAAGAAAAACTTGTATATATTGGAGAACATTCTTCTTCTCGTGAGCGGGCTAGTATTGATTGTGAACGTGAAGTGGAAGATATGAAAATGGCTGAGTATATGGAAAAACATATTGGAGAGGAATTTGAAGGTATGATTTCTTCTGTACTTAGTTTTGGAATGTTTGTAGAGCTTGATAATTTAATAGAAGGATTAGTTCCTATTAAGGATATGAAAGATTTCTTTGTTTATGATGAAGAGCATATGACTCTTACAGGAGAGAGAAGTCATGTTAAATATACAATAGGAGAGAGAGTCGTTGTACGAGTTGTTCGTGCTTCTAAAGAAGAAAAAATAATAGATTTTGAAATTATAAGAAAAGTATAGTTTTAGGCTATTTTTCGTTATTATAGGTGGGTGAAATGATGGAGATTTTTAATCGGCAAGCTAAGCATAATTATTTTATAGAAGATACTTATGAATGTGGAATAGAACTTAGGGGTTGTGAAGTAAAATCTATTCGTGCAGGTAAATGTAATTTGAAAGATAGTTATGCTATTATTAGGAGTGGTGAAATTTTTCTTTTAAATGTATATGTAGCTCCTTATAAAGAAGGTAGTATTTTTAATGAAAGTGAAACTAGAAGTCGTAAGTTATTATTACATAAGAGTGAAATTCGTAAATTAAACGATGATATTCGTCTTAAAGGTCTTACCCTTGTTCCACTTAAATTATATTTTGTTAAGGATAAGGTTAAAATAGAGTTAGGTGTGTGTAGAGGTAAAAAGAATTATGATAAAAGAGAAAGTATTAAAGAGAAAGATTTACAAAGACAAGCTAGGAAAGATTTTAAATATAAGTATTAGATATTGCTTTATCTTTCTTTTTTGTTTTTTTCTATGTGGTTGTGATAAGGCTAGTATGACTAAGAAAGATTTTATAGAAAAGATGGAGAAAAAAAGGATTAGTGTTACGGATATTAGTAATGATGATTTCTCTGTTGTGTTAGCTGTTACTAAGCATTATCAAATTTATTATTATGAATTTGATAATGAAAAAGAAGCCAAAACTATAATGAAGAAAGAAGTACAAAGGTTAAAATCTGATAATAATAAAATAACTAAAAAATCTAGTGAGCATTATGATAAATATGAAATATTTAATGAGAATATTTATAGTGTTTTTGTTAGAGTAGATAATACTTATGTTTTTATTAGTGCAATTAATACTTATAAAAATGATATTATTAAAGCTCTTCGTTATATGGGATATTGATTCTTTTATCTAGTTATGCTATAATCTGTCTATGGGGATGTAATGGGATCGACAGAAATATTGAAGCATAGATGGCAAGTCGAGTGTCTACGTTACAGACAATAAATATAAACGCAAATAAAATAAAAAATGCATTTGCAAATATGTTTGGTGGTAACCAAGCAGTTGCCTTTGCCTAATATAAGGAAATGCAATTCTTTACTATTTTTACTTACGAGATAGTTTAGGGTTTAATTTTAGTGAGTTATGTTTAGTCTTTGTCTAGAGATTAGAATGAATTTTAATGACTAGTATATTAATTTGGTCGTCAATTACTTTTTTAATATATGAAATTAATTAGTTGACTAAACTTGTAGAGGTTTATGTGGTCGTGTTTTTGGACAGGAGTTCAATTCTCCTCATCTCCACCAGAGAAGAATCTGCTCGAACTTTTATAGTTAGAGCTTAATGATAAATATCAATTCTAGAAATGGAATTGATTTTTTGTTGTGTAAGAGAAAGTGAGGAGATTCTTTAATGGTTAATATTATTAAACAAGAAATTGAAATGGAAACTGCTTTAAAAAATAAAATTGAATTTATATGTAGTTTTTGTGGAACTACTCCTACTATTTATAGTGGAAGTATAAAGATGATAGAACACACAAATCTCACCTATGTAGAACCTCATAGAATTATTATAAATGGAATTACTTATCTAGCATTTAATTATGAGCCAAATATTTATGTAGAAAATTTAAGTAAACCTATTCCATTAAGTAGTTTAGAAGAATATATTAAGTCATTAAATTAAGTATGAAATTTAAAAATCATTCCATTCTAACAATTTATTTAGAATTTTCTAATGTGTTCAACAATAATGAATTGCGTGTTTTTGCAACAACTTTGCAACTTTTTTGCAAGAAATTTGCAATAATTTTGCCTAGACATTGCAAGTAATACTGGTAAAATAATATATGCTAATGAATAAATAGCAAGTAAATATATTAAATCAATGAACACAAAGGAAAACTCTTTTGTGTTTTTATATTTTAGAAAGGAATTAAATTTTATGAATGAAGAAAAGAAAATTTGTGGCATCTATACTCTCGTGAGCACAGAAGATCAAGCCAGAGAGGGATTTAGTTTGCCAGAGCAAAGAGAACGATTAGAAGCAATGTGTAA
>JAAWCL010000123.1 GCA_022793235.1 Bacilli bacterium
ATTAGTGGCCAAAAAAAGAATATGACAAAAGAAAAGGCAAAAAAAATAATAGATGATTACCTAAAAAATATAAAAAATGAAGAAGCACAAATTGAAATAGCATTTTTTGGAGGAAGTTTTACAGCCATTGAAAAAAACTTGCAAGAAGAGTTATTACAAGTAGCGTATGAATATATAAAAGAAGGTAAGGTAGAAAGTATTAGAATTTCAACTAGACCAGATTGTATAGATAAAGAAACACTAAAAATGTTAAAAAGATATAAAGTAAAAACAATAGAACTTGGTGTACAATCAGCAAATGACTATATATTAAAAAGATCTAATAGAGGACATGATTTTGATGATGTAAAAAAAGCTTCTAAAATGATACGTTGGAATGGGTTTAAATTAGGGCATCAAATGATGGTAGGATTACCAGAAAGCACAAGAATTGATGAAATAAATACAGCAAAAGCACTAATAAAATTAAAACCTAAAATGATAAGAATATATCCAGTACTTGTAGTAAAGAATACAAAACTACAAGAAGAATATGAAAATGGAACATATGAACCATTACCTTTAGTCCAAGCTGTGGAAGTATGTAAAGAATTAGTAAGAATGTTTGCTGATAAAAATATTGACATTATAAGAATAGGACTTCAAAACACAGAAGAAATAACTGACCCACAAAATCCAGAAAGTGAAGTAGTAGCGGGGCCATATCATCCAGCATTTAGACAATTAGTAGAATCAGGAATGTGGTATGATGCAATTGTAGGAAAAATAAAAAAACTAAATGTAAAAGTGAAAGAAGTGGAAGTTACTGTAAATCCTATTGATAGTAATAACGTAATTGGACATAAAAAAGAAAATGTATCAAAGCTAAAAGAAACATACGATGTTGATTTAATATTAAAACAAGACGAAAATATTAAACAAGGAAAATCTAAAATAGAAATAACAAAAACATATAATGATTTCTTAGAAGAAAATAAAGAAAAACAAAAAATATAAAAATTAATAAAAAAGTATAAAATCACCAATATTTACAAACAATTGTAATAAAGGTGATTTTATGCATATGGAAGGAAAAAATAATTTAAAAAAATTCACAATAGAAATATTAGGGACAATAATAGGTGCTTTGATAATGGCAGTAGGAATATCACAATTTTTATTACCAAATCAATTGTCAAGCGGAGGAGTTGCAGGTATCGCAACAATTATATATTATTTACTAAATATACCTATGGGAACAACTATAGTATGTATTAATATTCCACTATTTTTACTATCAATGTATAAGATAGGGAAAGGGTTTTTTGTAAAATCAATAATAGGAACAGTTTCATTATCTTTGTTTATAGACATTTTTGACAAATTAGAACCAATAACTAATGACAGATTTTTAGCATGTATTTATGGAGGTATAATTATAGGTATTGGAACAGCAATATTGCTGAAAATAAATTCTTCAACAGGTGGAAGCGATTTAGCCAGTTATGTTGCAAAAAAGTATAAACCAGCAGTAAGAACTAGTAATATAATTATAATGATTGATATAGTTATAATTACGCTTAATATGATATTTTTTAAAGAAATAGAAATAGGTCTATATTCTGCTATATCAATTTATATTATGGGAAAAATAATAGATGTATTATTTGAAGGAATTTATTTTACAAAATTAATTCTAATTGTTTCAGATAAAAACGAAGAAATTGCAAAAGAAATAGGAGAAAAAATTCAAAGAGGAACAACAGGCCTTTATGGAAAGGGAATGTACACAAATGAAGATAAGTTAGTCTTAATGTGTGCAGCATCTAGGGGGGATATTTCAAAAATAAAAATCACAGCAAGAAAAATAGATCCTAATAGCTTTATTGTTATAACAAATTCAAGAGAAGTAGTTGGATTAGGATTTAAAAAAATTGAAACATGAAATATAGAAAAATAATTTAGATTGTCGAAATTTGCGATGAATAGTTGAATAAAAGACGTTAAAAATATTGAAAATCTGCGAATAATGTAATAGAATGTAAGAGTAATAAATTGCAATTACATTCTATTTTTTTGTATTATATTATGAGTGTTTTTATTATAAAATATATTTAATTCAAAAATTCTAAAGAAAATTTAATTCTATGAATTCCAAAGAAAGACTAAAATTAACTTAAGAAAAAATATTGACAAGTAAGTAAATAAAGACTATAATATCAGAAAGAAGTGATGCAATGAATAAATTCACATATTCAGACTATCTAGAATACCAAAATCTTATATCACAAGATACTTGGAAACTAAATGAAAAAAGTGAAGTATACGCAATAAATAAGAAGAAAGATTACAAAGAGAAAAATAAGAAAGTAGATAAACCAAAAGACAAAACATATAAAGTATTATTTGAAAATAAACAAGAGACAGCGGAATTTATTAACGAAACACTTGGGCTAAAAGGAACGATAAATGAATTAGAGGCTAGGGATATAGAAAAATATAATAGAGAATTTCAAACAGTAGAATTAAAAAAACTAGAAGCAGATATCGTATATAAGAAGAAAGGAGAAGATATATTTTTCTTAATAGAGCATCAATCTAAAATAGATTATTCAATGCCATATAGGTTATTAAATTATAGTATGGAAATTATACGAAGTGCAGTTATAGCAGAAAAGTTAACAAAAAAGGACTATAAATTTCCGGTAGTATATCCGATAGTATTATATATAGGAAAACAAAAATGGAATGTAAATAAATTTTTTGAAGAATGTCAATTAAAACAACCAGGAGTAAGTAAGTACTCATTTGCATTTTATAATATAGTAGATGTAAATAACTATACAGAAGAAGAATTGTTAGAAGGAGAAAATTTATTACCTAAAGTATTGTTATTAGAAAAATCAAGAACAAATGAAATTTTAAAAGAAAACTTAGAAAAAATAGTACAACATAATTTAAGTAAAGAACAAAAAAGAATATTAAAGAAAATCTTAGTATACATTGTAAGTAAAAAAATAGGAGAAAAAGAAACAAAGAAATTTATAAATAAATTAGAAGAAGAGGAAGGTGAAGATAAAATGTCAGCATTAGCAGATTTTATATGGGAAACATTTGATGAAAAAATGGAGATGGGATTGCAAGAAGGATTAAAAAAGGGGATAAAAGAAGGTAGAAAAGAGGGTAGAAAAGAGGGCAGAAAAGAAGAAAAGGAAAAGATAATTATTAAGATGCTTCAAAATAAAATGGATGAAAAAATAATTTGCGATATGGCAGAAATTAATTTAAAAGAGTTGCATGAAATTAAGAATAAAATAAAAAAAGCAAAGCTTAGCAAAATATGAATTTTATATTAACTTAACAACTAAAAATCCTTGAATTTTCAAGGATTTTATTGTAGAATAAGAATAGATAAAAATAAACTAAATTAGTAGTTATTTTAGAGGTGAGAAATGCGAGAACAAAAATATATACTAGAAAATGTAAAGTCTTTTGAATTAAAAGACATATTTGATTGTGGTCAATGCTTTAGATGGAATGAACAAAAGAAAGGAAGTTATATAGGAGTATTTGGAAACAATGTATTAAATGTAAAAAAACAAGAAAATAAAATTGTTTTTGAAGGAATATGTGAAAAAGATATACAAGAAACTGTAGAAGATTACTTTGATTTAAAACGTGATTATGAGGAAATAAAAGACAAATTATCTAAAATTGATCATAATATGAAAACAAGCATAGAATATGGACAAGGAATTAGAATATTAAACCAGGAACTATGGGAAACAATAATTTCATTTATTATTTCAGCTAATAACAATATACCAAGAATAAAAGGAATAATAGAAAGATTATCAAAAGAATATGGAAATGAAATTGAATACAATAACCAAAAATATTATACATTTCCAACTCCAGAACAACTAAAAGATGTAACGGTAGAAGAATATAGAAAATTAGGGTTAGGATTCAGAGATGTAAGACTTTATGAAACAACAAAAATGATTTTAGAAAAAAAAGTTGATTTGGACAAAATGAAGAAAAATGAAAATACAATGGAAGTAAGAGAACAATTATTAACATTATCAGGAGTAGGACCAAAAGTTGCAGATTGCATACTACTATTTTCTGACTTAAAAAGACTTGAAGTATTTCCAATCGATGTATGGGTAAGAAGAGTAATGAATGATTTATACATAAAAAATGAAGACGAAAATAAAGTAAGTAAAAAACAAATAGAAAAAATAGCACAAGAAAAATTTGGAGACTTAGCAGGACTTGCACAACAATATTTATTTTATTGGAGAAGAGAAGCATAAATGTCCAAAACAGAAACGTCCCCAATAGGACATGGAGGAAAAATGGGTGTAAGAATTATATATGGAAAACCGGGAAGCGGGAAAAGTAGTTATTGCTTCTCCGAGATTGCTAACTTAATAGAAAAAGAAAAGAAAATTTTTGTTATAACACCAGAACAATTTTCATTTACGGCTGAAAGAAAATTAATGGATGCTATTAGTTCAAAATCAGTTATAAATGCAGAAGTTATAACCTTAAGTAGAATGGCATATAGAGTATTAAATGAAATTGGTGGAATTAATAATACACATTTATCAAAATGTGGTAAAGCAATGCTAGTATATTCTATATTAAGTAATAACAAAACAAGTTTGAAATTTTTAGGAAAATCAGATGAAAATATAGATTTAGTAATGACATCAATAACAGAATTAAAAAAACATGGAGTAACTATTGAAAATTTAGAAGAAGAAATTAATAAAACTGAAGATAGATATTTAAAAACAAAATTACAAGATATGAAAATAATGTATGAAAGTTTTGAAAATCAAATAAAGGGCAAATACATAGATGAAACAGATCTTTTAACAATTTTAGCAAAGAATATAGAATACACAGACTTGGTTAAAGATAGTATCATATATATTGATGAATTTTCAGGTTTTACTGCTCAAGAATATGGAGTTTTAAAAGAACTAATCAAACAAGCAAAACAAGTTAATATAACAATGTGTGTTGATAATTTAAATCCAAGTATAAATCCAGATACAGATATATATTATTCAAATAAAATAACATTATATAAATTATTGAATTTAGTAGAAGAAAATG